>DAIDIX010000280.1 GCA_027451645.1 Candidatus Dormiibacterota bacterium
GATCCTCGTGGCGGAATGAATCAAGGTAGCACCAGGCTGGACCAGGGTACCAGCTGCCAGGTCCCTTCTCAACCAATTCCGACAGCTGGTATTTTGCGAGCAAGTCCTGGAACCATTCGATGGCAGGACTGGATCCAAGTCTGCAGTATTTTGTACGGAAGTCGTTCCAGCTGATGCCAGTTGTGCTCCATTTGCCGCTTCGTGCATTGAGGAGGGCAGGCTTGACCGCCAGTCGTGGAACGCGTGGAGCGCGGGAAGAGGGCTTCAGGATCTTGCTTCTGGCTCTCATATCCGCAAGCTTGGAGACCTGGAAAATGAGGCCAACTGGCACTGCAGAGTGGCTGGTAGGGACCTTTGCAGTATCGAGTGCTGCAAAGGCATCGCGCCAGCTGCGTCCTGCAGGTAGGAGTGGCACTTCAGTGAACCCGCTTCTCTTGGAGTCTTCTCGGGGAATGAGGGAAATGAGCACGGCAGCTATATGCTTGCACCGGTCACCGACAGGACAGGTGCAGGAAGCGATGTAGACATCAAAGGCACTGCCATTGTTCCGGAGCTTCAGTGTCAGATGCACGGAATACGGTTCAGTACCCTGGACAGTTGCGCGGATTGCCTGGGGGCGGGTGGCATCCAGCTGCACTACCCGCCCTTGGCGGACATATGCGACTGCACGATCGTATGTGGTGCTTCCGACAAACTGCTCAATTGCCTGGAGAGAGATGGGGTATGCCGGCTGTCCGTTCAGAGGGTTCTCCGATATGAGGTTTTTCATGCCAAAGCTGATAGAGCCTTGAACCACGAAATGCATTGTCTCGTGATCCTTATTGTCTCTTTTTTGATGTGTCGAGCTATGCGTCTACGTGCCCACCTCGAAGGGTGAAGGAAACGAATGCTCTTTCTCCATGGACCTTCAAGTCAGTTCTGGGGTGGCGAATGCCCAATGCACATTGGCGTCTATATGGATTGGCGAGAAGTCCGGCTGCAACAGCCACTATTGCTCTTCAGCCAATTCCATTTGGATGCATACGTGCGGACGAAGCGTAGTCAAATGGTGAGAAATCTCGAGTCATTGGAGCTTCACTGCGTGGGAGAATGGAGCAGAAGGGGGAAAGACAGCAGAGATTATCTGCTGCGAGACGCTGATGGCAGGGGCCATGACCTGGAAAACACTACATGCCAGCTATGCTTCACACTGCAGCATATGCAGAAAGGACGTCCTTCAGGGTGCAGAAGCATTCTGGAACACGGAAAGCAGGGAGCTGCAGTGTGTGAAATGCCATACAGAGCTTGCTGCGTTCAGGGAGGCAGAAGGTGCTGGGGCTGGAGCCAGATATGAGTATGAGCGCCGAATGCTGTCTGAGAAAGCACAGAGAGAACGGAAGTGGGGAAGGGCGCTTTCGTTTCTTGCCCTTCCGTGGCAGAGTCCATCCTTCAATACTCGAGCCTGGCTGCAGGGAAGCAGAGGCGAGGTGCAACTTGGAGCACTCCTGGATGTGTGGAGCAAACGGCATGCGGGAACAGTCCTGCATGACTGCCGTGCAAGCAACCGACCCGGTGCACGAACAAACATCGACCATATTGCCATTGCTCCTTCCGGTGTATATGTCATCGATACGAAGACCCTTGCTGGAATGGTCAGGGTGCATCGCGGTGGCATTCCGTTCTTTCGTGAGTCGTGGAAGTTGATGGTGCGGGGAGTTGACCGAACAAAGCTGGTCGATGCCATGGGCTGGCAGGTTGAGACTGTGCGAAGGGCCATCGGCGACACGACTGTAGAGATTCATCCAGTTCTCTGCATCATGCCCAAATACGCAGCGACCTGGAAGGGAACCGTCAAGATGAGAGGCGTTATCGTTACTGATGCGCATGGACTCATCAGGCAGCTGAGACGACGTGGAACGCTTCAGGGTGTTGCGAAAGATGCTATTGAAAGGCGGCTCCACTCTGCCTTTCCACCTGCTAATGGATCCTTGTAGCACAGTGGAAGAGTGCCAGTGCAGGGAGTGATTCCCGTTTTGCAGTGGAGGCCCCTTCCATCAGTCTTCTATTCATTCAGGCCGAAGCTGATATTCGAGAACACGTTGTTCACCTGGTGCTGGGATGTAAGGGATACCACTATCGCAACAACTGCCACTGCAAGGATGAGCGCTATTCCGAGCACTATCCAGTGATGCAAAGGACTGCGCGAGCCGACAGCAGGCTCTTCCAGCTTCGTGGGGCTGACTCATTTGATTTATGGTGGCATTATGCTGGTTTTTAGCTTGTCGAAGCAAGGCGGATGGCAAT
>DAIDIX010000281.1 GCA_027451645.1 Candidatus Dormiibacterota bacterium
GGGAAGCCCGACAGCCGTATTCAGCAGTGGGGATATCGTGGCAGGAAGTCCCCGCTTCCATGCGGCAATGATGGAGTGCATCGAGCGTGCACGTACAAGTGACCACACGGCATTCCGCTAGGATAGAAGCACTATGACCCATGCAGGTGCATCCGGACTGCTCTCCGGAAAACGCATCATCGTTACCGGCGTCCTTACGCCGAAGAGCATTGCATACTGCGTTGCAGAGCAGGCACTGCGTGATGGTGCAGAGCTTATCCTCACATCGTTTGGCAGGGCAATGAGCCTCACTGAACGGAGTGCAAAGCGTCTTTCAGAAGCCGTGACCGTACTTGAACTCGATGTCACAAAGTCAGAGAATTTCGCCTCGCTGCGAAAAGAGGTCGAGGCACGATGGGATCGTGTCGATGGAATAGTCCATGCCATTGGATTTGCTCCAGATGATGCGCTCGGAAAGGAGTTTCTTGCAACGCCGTGGACATCTGTTGCCACAGCATTCCACATCAGTGCGTATTCGCTTGCTCCGCTAGTCCACACCTTTGCTCCGATGATGTCAAGCGGAGGCTCCGTAGTGAGTCTCACCTTCGATGCTGCAGTTGCCTGGCCCATCTACGACTGGATGGGGCCAGCGAAAGCCGCCCTTGAATCGATCAGCCGCTACATTGCACGGGATCTCGGCCGCAAGAACATCCGCTGCAATACTGTTGCTGCTGGCCCACTCGATACGGTAGCAGCAAAGTCCATTCCTGCTTTCAACTCCATCAAGGGGTACTGGAACTTGCAGTCTCCCCTCCTGTGGGACAGCACTGATGCTGGACCGGTTGCAGATGCAGCAGTGTTCCTCCTCAGTGACCGGGCTCGTGCCATCACGGGTGAGGTCCTGCACGTTGATGGCGGATACCATGCCATGGGTGCACCAGTGCACGGAGCGGAAGCATGACACAGCGTGACCCTGCAGGTCGACGGGTTGTCGTTACTGGTCTTGGAGCAATCACTCCACTCGGGAATGATGTTGCCACAACCTGGGCACATTGCAGGTCCGGGACAAACGGCATTGGACGGACAACGCTTGTCGAGACAGGGGATCTTGCTGCACAGATTGCTGCAGAGGTGAAGGGCTTTGATCCCGAGGAGGTTCTTGGGAAGAAGGAGACTCGCCGTTCAAGCAGGTGCATCCAGCTTGCCCTTGTTGCAGCACGTGAAGCTGTTGCGGACAGTGGCCTCGATATCGCGAAGGAAGGGGATGATATAGGAGTGCTCATCGGATCAGGTGTTGGCGGTATCGAAGTGCTCGAGAGGGCTGTACTGGCTCTCGACCACGACGGACCACGTCGCATCTCTCCATTCACAGTTCCGTCCATGATTGCGGACATGCCATCAGGAATGGTGTCCATTGAATTTGGTGCGAAGGGTCCGAACTTTGCTGTAGTCAGTGCATGCTCAAGTGGTGCACATGCCATTGGAGAGGCTGCAGAGTGGATCCGGAGAGGGGATGCCGTGGCAGTCATTGCTGGGGGTGCAGAAGCAGCAGTTGCGCGGGTTGCCATCGCATCGTTCTGTGCCATGCAGGCACTCTCGACGAGGAACGATGATCCCGAGCATGCATCCCGTCCGTTTGATGTCGATCGGGATGGCTTTGTCATGGGAGAAGGGGCAGGAGTGCTCATTCTCGAGGACTATGAGCATGCCCGAGCTCGTGGTGCAACCATCCATGCAGAGCTTGTGGGATATGGAGCGACTGCTGATGCGAATCACATCACCCAGCCTTCTCCTGAGGGTGAGGGTGCAGTCCGGTGTGTCGAGATGGCACTCCGGCATGCAGGAAGGAGCGCCAGGGACATTTCGTACATCAATGCCCATGGCACATCGACCCAGCTCAATGATGCAGCAGAGACAAAGGCGATCAAGAGGGTATTTGGAGATGCTGCGTACAGCATTCCCATGTCATCAACAAAGTCGATGCATGGCCATCTCCTTGGTGCTGCTGGCGCTGTCGAGTCCATCATCTCCATCTGTGCACTGAAGGACCGGTTTGCTCCACCGACCATCAACCTTGCACATCCGGATCCGGAATGCGATCTTGACTACGTCCCGAATGTGGGCAGGGAGATCCGCGAGGGAGCAGTCATGTCGACCTCGTTCGGCTTTGGTGGACATAACGCATGCGTGATCTTCGATCGGGTGTGATCGGGATCATGGAGCGTGCTGTGGGAGGCACGCGCAGCATTCGGCTTGTT
>DAIDIX010000282.1 GCA_027451645.1 Candidatus Dormiibacterota bacterium
CTCCCAATAGTGCTTCTATCTGGCGCTCGTTCATTCCACCTGCAATGAGCTTCGTCTCATGCGGCCAACCAGCATCATCAAGACTGGGATCACTGCTGCCAGCCTGCAGTGGTTTCCACTTTTGCCTCAACAGGTCCAGCCAGTTCGACCCCTTCGTCAGGTCAGCATCGAGCAGGCGCAGTGTCCGCATGAGGTTTCGGAGTGCATCCCTATCCACAGCACCTGTGCGAAGCATGCTCAGAACGTCATCCACAATTTCAGGAGGATTGACGTGCACATTATAGGAAAGGCCGACTGTGAAGAGAAATGCATTGAGCCGTTCAGTGCCCATGTTTCCAGGCTTGAGTCGTGCTTCTATGCGGGCATTCCATGCGTCAATGAACGAATCGTCAACTGTATGACTGCGAAGCCGTGCAATCATCTCCTTGTGGTCAGCTGGCAGAATCTTGTCATTCGAAAGATTGTGCTTCAATATCTTCCTGGCCTGATATATCGTTATCGCCTGAAGAGGCAAGGCAGCCTCCAGCTCCCGAACATATCTCTCCTGCAATCTCATGTCTGCTTCGAACTGTGGAGCATTTCGGCGGAGCACGTCTCCTCCAAGTGTTGCAACATCAAAGCCCACTCCCGCTGCACGGAAGTGCTCCACAGCTGCTGAGACTGTAACCCCAGATCCAACTCCTGTAGCAAGGACAAGTACTCTGCTGTCCGCTCGACCTTCTTCAGCGACTGTTCTTACTTGCTGCAGTGCCTTCTGCAGTGTCCTGGACGTCTTCTGAGACAGGTTCACCACTGCAACAGGAAGCTCTGTTCCGGTGCTCCCTTCAGCAGCCTTCCGTTTGGCAAGAATCTGAACAGCAGCCAGAAGGAGTGGGTGCTCACTCTTGTCAACCACAATGGCAGCATACGCATGATTCTGCATGTGATCACTGAGCGTCTCGCACAATGCATCGAGTGCAGGAGCAAGCTGCTCCATCTCAGCAGAACGTACCGATGCGGGGTTTCCAGACATTTGTGACTCTTCTCCCTGAAGTTACTTGCACCGTACTGGAATGTTGAGGACACAAGGCGGACAATTTCCCTTTGGAGCTGGCAAGAGACAATCCGCACATTGGCACAGGTGTCATTGCCACTGCGCGCGCCAGATATCTCAGCTACTCATTCCAACGTCCATCTCCGATACAGGTGGAAGTGCTTCATCCCCAAAACGACCCTCCAGTGAACCATCTGTCTGTTATCTGAGATACTCTGCAAGCGCTGGCGCGGCTGTGCGAATGTCCTTCGCTACGCGAGAGGCAGGCTCTCCCAAGTCCACAACCCCTACTGCTCCTCCAGCGATAAGTCGAGTGCCAGCACGCCACATGCCGGAATTCTCATAGTGGTCGACATAGTCGCTGCTGAGCTTCTCCACACAGGCCACATCAGCAGCAAGACCTGCATCGTTGACCCGTTCCAGAATCGATGCAACTCCGTTGAGAGAGTTGGCATGTGTGCGGAGCACCAGTCCACGGGAACCACGAGGAATGGACCGCAGCTTCGCAGACTGGGCTTCAAATGCCTCAATCTGATCGGGAGGGTGGGGAGCTGCTGATCCATCGAGACGAAGGATCGGAAGACGCTTCTTCCCGTGCTTCACAAGACCCTGATTCACTGCAGCAGCAAAAAGCGCTGCTGCTGGCGTTTCCTTTGAAGCCGTAGTGATAAGAAACGAGTATCTTCCAGACGCAAGCTGGTCAGCGAGTTCTGTAATCAGCTGGTGCACTGCAGGGAGTGCTGCAGGGACAGCTGATGATGCAAACTGCATGCGGAACGCTTCCCAATCTCCAATTGCCCGTACATCCATGCGGACTGTGCGAAGCCGATCCCGCTCATGTCGATCACCCATGTAGAGCGGTGCGTCGGAAAACTTTTTCGTGGACAAGCCAGTCAGATCCTGACGGTCACGAATGAGTCCTGCATTCATATGCCCCCGGAAAAGCCGCGTTGCTTTCGGCCATCCAGCATCATCTGTCATTGCAGCATCAGGCCCAGCCTGACTCTTCAGTGGCCGAGCCCCCTTCCTCAGCTCCGTTGGTGGATGATATCCACCCTTGACTGACCGGTTTGCCTGAAACTGTGTAAGATACGCCTCAGCCCGTTCAAAGTGCATCTGGATGAAGCTGTGGGATTGAAGAAGGGAAATTATCTCATTCCACACAGTGGTGCCCAGATACGCTGCATTTGCAGCAA
>DAIDIX010000283.1 GCA_027451645.1 Candidatus Dormiibacterota bacterium
TACTGGCTACACCAAGATGGCTGCGTCCACAGGAATGCTTCCCAGTCTCTTCCAAAGGAACTCACATCCATGAATGTTCACTGCTTGCGATACACCCTGGGCAATCCCTACAGATTGATGGTCTACTTCCAGTCCGCCATATTTGTTCCTTCTGCGACAATACTTCTTGTGGGTTCACTCCTTGGAGGGCAATCGAGCCCATGGCCACCATTGGAGTTTTCAGTCTTCTTTGCTTCGTGTGTGGTGTGGACACAGTACGGGTTTGGCTTCCGCTTGATCTACTCCATTGATGTGCGCAGTACAACGCTCACATGGAAGACCCCTTACCGTTCCGGTTCACTCTCGACCAATGACATCCGAAGCATTGGCACGTTGAGACTGTCTTTCATAACTGGTGGTCTTGGTGTACTGAAAACAAGTCAAGGAACCCTGCTCGTTTGGCCAGGCTATTCCTTTCCAGCATTTGCCGATCGACTCACGGCTCTCTTTCCGGTCATCGAAAACAAAGTTGGCACATTCGCCCGCTTTGCAGCCCGACTCCAAAAGAGCTGGCCACTGCCTCGATCGGATTCAAAGACTACTGGGCTATATGAGTGGGATGAGCCTGTCCAGTGAAGCATCATCAAGCAGCAAGTCTTTGAACATTGAAAATGATCCCTGAACCTGAGTCCTGTACGGAACTAAACTGAATTGTACGTTGCCATTCTCATTCAATGTTGCTTTTGCATGGTCCGTAGGTTCTTCCGTATCTGCCACACATCCCACACCTCACTAGAAGTGTCACAGTTCAATCCTGCCAGGTGCAGAAGCGCAAGCAGCTGCTGCATGTCGTAGTCCGCAATTGGAACTCTTTGAAATCTTCCAGATCGATACACGAAAACTAGAGAAGCCTTAGGCTGAGAGCCAGATACGCTGATATACCGAATGCCGATCCACACGATGTTGGCTGCAGTGACGAAATCCCTTGACAGGATATGGTGAATTTCAACGTTTGCAGAATCACCTGAGATTAGATCTCGAGAATAGTGTAGCTGACGCACTGCCAGAGCATATCCAAGTCCAGCAAGTACCCCGCAAACCATCAACACAATATAGATCCTGTACCACGCTGGGCTCGATATGGCAAGACCGACTCCAGCAACGATGCTTACCGGGATGGAAATCAATGCTCTCCTGAGAATGGCTGTCTCATTCTCAGGTGGCACAGGTTTGAGTGTCATCATATCCACTGCGAAATCCCCAGTTCTCACTAGCTGGCAAGGCAGACAGTACTGCTGCTGTCAGCAGACATTGTGCCACTGGTACCCATAGTCATGTTCCTTCACTTTCACAATAGTGTGCAGTGACGCCCTTGACCCCTCGTTCTGACCCCAGTCTCCAATTGTAGGTATAAATCCAATAATCCTGGCTAATGAGTGGAAGCTTACCTACAATGGTATTTCCACAAGAATGATTTAAAAGCTGTTCAATGAGAGCCAGCTTAGCCACTATTCCTTATCCAAGGTTGTAGTGCCATGCTAATTATGATTGGTACCGTGCCGCTACAATTGTCGAAACGGGAAGCTGCTGCAATGAAGAGATTCCTTGCGAATTCGCCCAAATCAGGCTGCAGCCCAAAAGGAGAAATGCGCTGGCAAATACAAACATGGAGTCGCTTTGAAAGCTCATATGAACCCAGCTCCCAACCACCTCATCGTCACCAGACCGTATGGACATGATGTGCCCCAACACCAGCCCAAAACTTGTGAGCAGGGACAGTATTCCTACAAATAGGGTTGAGTGGATGACCTCTGCAATGTGGAAAATGTCGAGAGATATTCCAAAGATTGAAACATAGGCAACGGAGTTCCCACTTCCACTGGACTGTGCTAATGGCCCAGCCAAAATGCCTGCGACAATCAGCGAAACCATAAGTGTCACAACAATTGCCATGAGATGCACTCTCGTCAGTTTTGGCAGCTCGACCTTCATTTCAGGTTCCTTTCCAACTCAGTAGCAGAAGCGGACATTCTGAGCCACATGTCAATATCGCCTCTGCATTTCCACAGTATGTATCAGATCATGGTCACCATCGGCACTGATTCTTCGTGATATGGCAGCATACTCAACTGATGGTTACGCCACTTCACACATCACAGCGTAGCGTTTCGCACAGTGGTCCATGGATGCACCTCCTAGCGCACATATGTCCGTGAATTGTCCACGCTTCATGGGTACTCTTG
>DAIDIX010000284.1 GCA_027451645.1 Candidatus Dormiibacterota bacterium
GACATGCTCGAGGGCATGAAGCCAGGGGCTGTCATTGTCGATCTTGCTGCAACCATGGGGGGCAACTGCAGCAGGACTTCGCCTGGAGCTACTGTTGTCACAGAACGTGGAGTGACAATCCTTGCTCCCCTCAACATTCCAAGTGACCTTGTCATGAATGCGACACAGCTGTATGCCCACAACATCACGACCTTCATCCTCCATCTCCTGAAAGTTATGCCTGATGGCGCAGTCCCCGAGGAGCCGCTCGAGGATGACATCCTTGGACCATCCTGCCTCCTGCAGCATGGAACTCCCCGCAATGCATCCCTATCCGAACTCCTTGCTGGAGAACGCTCATGAATCCGCTTACACTTCCTGCTGAAATCTTCATCTTTGTCCTTGCAGCCTTCCTCGGCTTCGAGCTCATCTCGAAGGTTCCCTCCACACTCCATACACCACTCATGTCCGGAACGAATGCCATCCATGGCATCATCCTCGTTGGAGCTCTCACTGTTGCTGCCACAGTAACCCACTCTGTTGCTGTGGGCATACTTGCTGCAGTTGCCCTTGTTCTCGGTGCAATGAATGTCGTTGGCGGATTCGTTGTGACTGACAGGATGCTTGGCATGTTCAAGGCCCGTCGACCAGCAGCACATGGAAAGGAATAGCCAGTGAGCATCTCACCTACTGTTCTCCTCTATACGTACTGCGTGACTGCTGCATGCTTCATTCTCGGTGTCCGCTACCTCGGCTCGCCTGCGACTGCACGCCGTGGGAACCTACTTGCTGCAGCAGGCATGGCACTTGCACTTGTCATCTCGACCATTGCCCTCTCTGCCACCCTTCCATGGGCTATCGTCATTCCTGCAGTCCTTCTCGGGGCCATCATAGGTGCTGTCTCTGCAAAGCTTGTGCGGATGACAGCCATGCCCCAGATGGTTGCCCTCTTCAATGGCATGGGAGCTGGGACAGCAGCACTCATTGGCATCATCCACATTCTTACGACTGCGGAGGGGCATCCGCTCAATGCAGGTGACATGCTGAGCACTGGCCTTGGAACAGGGATCGGCGCCCTCAGCTTCACAGGGAGCATCATTGCCTATGCAAAGCTCCAGGAACTCATCAAGGGCCGGCCCATCACCTTCCCGCTCCAGAAGCCGTTCAATGGAGTGCTCCTTCTCATCATCATCGTGCTTGGCATTCTCACTGCCACAAGTACGAGCTCACCAGACCACATGCTCTTCATTGTCATGGTTGGCGTTGCACTCATTCTTGGCATCATGTTCGTCCTTCCCATTGGAGGCGCAGACATGCCTGTTGTCATTGCACTGCTCAACTCCTTCACTGGTCTTGCGACTGCACTCACGGGATTTGTGCTCAGCAATGCCATCATGATAGTTGCGGGAACGCTCGTTGGTGCATCCGGTCTCATCCTCACCCAGCTCATGAGCAAGGCCATGAACCGGTCAATAGCGAACATCCTGTTCGGAGCGTTCGGTGCTGTGCAGGCTGGAGCTGACACTGGCCTGACAGGAGACCTCACAGTCCGGAGAACGACAGTCGAGGATCTTGCCATTCTCTGCACGTATGCCCAGTCCGTCGTCATTGTGCCAGGGTATGGCCTTGCAGTTGCCCGTGCCCAGCACGAGATCAAGGAAGTATCAGACCTCCTTGAGGAGCGCCATGTCAATGTCCGCTACGCCATCCATCCTGTTGCTGGCCGCATGCCAGGGCACATGAATGTCCTTCTTGCAGAGGCGAATGTCCCCTATACCCAGCTTGCAGAGATGGACTCCATCAATCCCGACTTTCCCCAGACGGATGTCGTGATCGTCATCGGTGCAAATGATGTTGTCAACCCGGCAGCACGAACGAACCCCGGAAGTCCCATCTACGGCATGCCCATTCTCAATGTCGATCAGGCAAAGACTGTCGTTGTCCTGAAGCGCAGCATGAATCCCGGGTTTGCTGGCATCGACAATGAACTCTTCTACCGTCCGAACACGATGATGCTCTTTGGCGATGCGAAGGCAACGCTCACAGAGCTTGTTGCTGCAATCAAGAACGTGCAGTAGCTCCTTTCAGGGAATCACTGTGCTGTCAGATGCACAAGACATTGTCCATGCTGTGTCCGGGAAGGGAACAGTACAGTGGTAGTGATGAAACGTACTGGCCGAATTCTCTGGCTGTTCGATGT
>DAIDIX010000285.1 GCA_027451645.1 Candidatus Dormiibacterota bacterium
ATCGGATGCGGATGTCCGTACACTCAAGGAAACGCTCCTGTCCTCTGGCATTTCACCAGCTGATCTTGTCCGTACTGCCTGGGCTTCAGCATCGACATTCCGACAGACGGACAAGCGCGGTGGTGCGAATGGAGCCAGACTCCGGCTTGCTCCACAGCGCAGCTGGGCTGTGAATGAACCGGAACGTCTCGAAAAAGTCCTTGCCGAGCTCGAGGCAATCCAGGCGAAATTCAATGCTTCTCAGCAGGGGGGAAAGAGGATCTCCCTTGCAGACCTCATTGTGCTCGGTGGATGCGCTGGCATTGAGGAAGCAGCAAGGAAGGCTGGCAACTCGGTACATGTTCCGTTCACTCCAGGTCGGACCGATGCACGAGAAGACCAGACAGATGTCGATTCCTTTGCAGTCCTTGAGCCTGCTGCGGATGGCTTCAGGAACTATGTACGGAAGGACCTTGCCGAGTATGCTGGACATCTCCTTGTGGAAAAGGCGTACTTTCTCTCACTTACTGCACCGGAAATGACAGTACTCCTCGGAGGAATGCGTTCCATGGGAGTGACATGGGGGAATGCATCGCATGGGGTTCTCACGTCACGGCCAGGCATGCTCACTCCAGACTTCTTCAGCAATCTTCTTGACATGGGAACAGAATGGACTCCATCCCACACGGAGGGAGGCATATTCGTGGGTACTGACAGAAGCAGCGGAAACACGAAGTGGACTGCAACAGGAGTGGATCTCGCCTTCGGTTCCAATGCACAGCTCCGGGCCATCTCTGAGGTGTACGCATCGAAGGGTGGAGAGGAGAAGTTCCTGAAGGACTTCGTAGCTGCATGGCAGAAAGTCATGGAACTCGACAGGTTCGATCTGCAGAGAAACTAGATGAACATCCAGGGTGTCTCCCGCTTCCGCTGACCTGTCCCACAGGGAAAAGGCGTGCGGAAGCGGAGAACCTGAGAGCCCTGCTGTAGGGGATACGTTCTTCGGTTCGGCAAAGAGGACGGTATGCTGTCCGCCCGATACTGCGTGTCATAAGACAGGCATGTTGCGTCTCAGAGAACTTCTCCCGGAATTTCCGCGCAAAGCGTGCAGGCGACATGTTCACTGTTGTGGCACACGCGTGGATATCCAGGTGTGCGGCACGCTCCCTATCCATGCAGTCCCGTGCACGACAGAGCCGTGTGATCTCATTCCAGTTTGCTGTCCTGGAGTTCATCGTACGCCTGGCATGCTACCCGAACACTACATGGCCGTACTGCTGGCACTGTATCCGTGTGCGTCCAGCTGACAGCGGATGGGTGCTTGTAGCCTCACGGTCGATATGGCAATACTGCAACAGCAAGTGCTCCGCGAGGCATATCGCCATACGCTGGAATCCACAGAATAAGCGGAGGTGATACAGATGGCAGAGCGGATATCGCCATCACTCGCACAGTATCTTGCTGTCTGGTGTGCACGATATCATCCTGACTGGAAGCTCCATGTGAGAATGCATACATCACGGAGACTTGCAATGGAGTTCCTGATGGATCCCCTGTTTTACCGTGTATCCCTTGGAGGAGGAGTTGGAGGCGCAAACACCTCGGTTGTTGCTGCAACGGTGGTGAAAGTGGTGGGTGGGGAAGGTCGGCACTCTCTTGAAGCAGGAATGCTTGTTCGCGCCCTTGTCCGTGCTGGAGCCTTGCGGCGCGCAGGTGCAGTCAGTGGCATCATGCTTACTGGTGTTCTCGGAGTGCTTGCTGGACGTTCCGTCATGCTCCGGAGAACTGCTGCAGCAGTTGCAGTGAAGGAGGCTGTCAGGGAAGCTGTTGAAGATCTTGATGCACGGCACAGTACAGCCAAGGTGCATGGAGCATTCGCACTTGGAGAGAAGCAGTAGCTGGCAGGCTGGCGAATTCAGATGCCGAGTGATGGAGACTCTGGATGTGCATGCTGCACACTGCGGGGAGCACGGTATGCAGCCAGTAGTGCCTGCGGTGCAATGCTCTTCAGGAGGTGCTTTGTACGGATCCTGTGATCAATTGGCCCACGGGAATCAACAAGGATGCAGTGGGCGATATCGGATGGATCCTTCTGGAGAAGTCTCAGGACAACGAGTGCACCCTGCAGTGGCTGGAGTGTGGGATTGAAGGCAGCATTTTCTGCATACCTTCCTGAAATGATGTCGCCAGAGTTG
>DAIDIX010000286.1 GCA_027451645.1 Candidatus Dormiibacterota bacterium
AAGTTATTATACTTACATGTAGGTATAATAACTTGCCTTGTGGCTGAGGGAAGCAGTGAGGATCGCAGTCGTTGGTTCAGGGATAGCCGGGCTCGTAGCCGCAAGGAGGCTCGCTGCAACGCATGAGGTTACCCTGTACGAGCGCGAGGCGAGACTTGGAGGGCATACGAATACTGTCGATGTGGAGCTTGATGGAAAGGTACATGCAGTTGATACGGGATTCATTGTGCACAATACGGTGACCTATCCCGGTTTTGTGCACCTCCTTGAGGAGCTTGGCGTTGAGGCCAGGGATACATCGATGAGCTTCAGTGTCGTTGATGAGGCATCAGGCATTGAGTGGCGCGGGTCCTCACTTGCCACTGTGTTTCCCCACTGGAGAAATGTCATCCATCCACCCTTTCTCCGGATGCTGTTCGATCTCCTGCGGTTTAACAGGGATGCTCATGCATTTCTTGGGAAACGCGCTGGTGACTCTCGTACCTTGAGGGCATTCTGCAGGGAACACAGGCTCTCTGATTCATTCATGAGATTCTTTCTCATACCCCTGACCTCTGCCATCTGGTCTGCTGACCCAGCTACTGTACTCGATGCACCAGCCCGCTACATGCTTTCCTTCCTTGCAAACCATGGCCTTCTGCAGCTTCGTTCCCCATTTGCCTGGAGAACGATACCTGGAGGAGCCCGACAGTATGTAGAAGCACTTCTGAGGGATTTTCGCGGTACAGTGGAGCGTTCCACTCCAGTACTGTCGATTGTTCGGGAGGATGAGGCAGTTCATGTCATCACTACTGAGGGCGCTGCGTCCTACGATCATGTGGTGCTTGCATGCCACAGTGATGATGCACTTGCCCTGCTCGCACGACCAACTCCCCTGGAGCAGGAGATTCTCGGGGCCCTGCGATATCAGGAGAACAGTGCTGTACTCCATACTGATGCATCGCTTCTTCCCACATCTCCAAAGGTGCGTGCAAGCTGGAATGCACGGGCAGGTGGCAGTGGACACGCCAATGTCACGTACAGCTGCAACAGGCTTCAGGGCCTTGATGCGAGGCAGGAGATCTGTGTCACCCTCAATGCAGAGGAGCGGATTGACCCAGATGCAATACTGGCACGATTCGTCTACTCCCACCCCATCATCGATGAGGCATCAGTTGCTGCACAGGCACGGTGGAAGGAAATTAGCGGCATGCTTCGCACGTGGTACTGCGGGGCATACTGGGGATATGGATTTCACGAGGATGGATACCAGAGTGCATGCCGTGTTGTGGATGCACTTGGAGACGTAGCGTGAGGAGCAGGATCTACGAGGGAGTTGTGCTACACAGGAGGCTCGCTCCCCGAAACCACTCCTTCCTGTACCGTGTCGGATATCCGCTACTTGATCTTGACGAGATTGAGGAAGTCACCTCCCTCCATCCCCTGTGGTCATTCGGGAAAGGCAATCTCATTTCCTACCATCGGGGGGACTACCTCGATGGTGGCCACGGGAATCTCAGTGAGGATATCCGGAACCTTGTTGAGTCCCGTCTCGGGATCAGGCCAGGCGGACGCATCATGCTCCTTGCACAGCTCAGAAGTGTGGGCTGGCTCTTCAATCCACTTGCAGTGTATTACTGCTGGAATGGAGAGAACTCGAGGGTAGAGGCTGTAGTGCTTGAAGTGACGAATACTCCCTGGCATGAGCGGCACCAGTATGTCCTGCAGGGTACAGGCTGGCATACCATTCCCAAGGAATTCCATGTGTCTCCATTTTTCCGCATGGACCAGACGTACAGGATCCATGTCACAGAGCCAGGTCAGCATCTTGTGGTGAAGCTCGAGAGCTTTGAAGGCGAGCACCGTGTTTTCCATGCTGCACTTGCCCTCCGCGAGCACGAGGTTTCCCGGCACAGCATGTCGCAGTACCTCATCCGGCATGCATTCCAGCCACTTGCGATATCGCTTGGCATCTACCTCGAGGCATTCCGTCTGTACCGGAAGCGCATTCCCTTCATTCCCCATCCAGCACACCAAAGGAGCATGTGATGACTCTCATCAGCCAGGTTGCCATTGACCCTCCCCGGAAGTCGGGTGCTGCCACACCATGGGAGCGGGCCATGAGAAGGGTGGCCCATGCAGCTGCAGGTCACATATCCGGCGGAACGCTCGAGATCCGGGA
>DAIDIX010000287.1 GCA_027451645.1 Candidatus Dormiibacterota bacterium
ACTCAAGATTGATGGGATTGGCCCCATGCCAGAGAACTTCTCCAGAGCATTTGCCCCTGAGCGCTATGCCGCTTCAACCCAGCTGGACCGGCCAGCCTTTCTCCCCATTGTCTCCTCTGTTGCACTTGCAACCATGATGGCAAGGAAAGCAACAGGCTCTGTCGAAGGTTTCATCATTGAAGGACCAACTGCTGGAGGACACAATGCTACCGCGGGGCACTCCTGTCTTCGATGCACTGGGTCAGCCTGTATACAGTGAACGTGACAACGTCGATCTAGGTTCATTTCGGTCATTGGGATATCCCTTCTGGCTCGCAGGCAGCATGGCATCACCACAGCGTGTTGCGGAAGCTCTTGCTGAAGGTGCCACGGGTGTACAGGTAGGTACCCTCTTCGCCTATGCACGGGAATCTGGAATGCATTCCACGCTCCGTCAGCAGGTATACGAACACGTCGTGAGCAATGATGCAGTTGTAGCTACTGATCCTCTGGCATCCTCTACAGGATTTCCCTTCAAGGTTGTAGATCTGGATGGCACAATGGCCAAGGAAGCTGCATATGCGAAGCGGGAACGCATCTGTGATCTCGGCTATCTTCGGGAGGCATATGCCACAGAGAAGGGATCCGTAGCGTACCGCTGTGCTGCAGAACCTGTTGAGCACTATCTACTCCACGGTGGAACCTCTGAGGCAACAGTCGGAAGAAAATGTCTCTGCAATGGACTATTTGCAGCAATTGGCCTTGGGCAGCACCGAGCATCCGGTGAGGAACTGCCAATCGTTACGAGCGGTGACGAGATCTCAGCAATCGGGTCCCTGGCTCAGCACTATGGCTTCCCGTATTCAGCATTGGATGTTGTGCACTATCTGGCTCCTTCGCATTGAGCCATGCGAATCTTCCCCTGGTACATCCGCCCATCCGAGACACTGCCAGACGTCCAGAGCAGAACCGCAGGCGTTTGAGATCGGAGCAAGCAGTGCTTCTCTCGAGGCACATCTTCGCACGTGACTCACATAGCCCTCAAATGCAGACAGATTTCTGGACATGAAGGGGCTGAGGAGGGCTACTTCCTGACCTCTCCAATTTCTGGAGGAGCAGCTTCCGAACGCCAAGAAAGTACAGAGGCACGACTTCTGTAGCGTGCGAGATCTTCGAGCAGCATGGGTGGAGGCATGGCAGGAGGGAACCTGAGGATACTGCCGTTTTCGCGATCAATCACATGGAGAGCCTCGCCATAGTTCATTGTGCCCTGCTTCCCTTCCCGCACGACAATAGACCATCCAAGTGTGCACTGCTGCATTGCTGCGAGCCTTGCTCTTCCCCCCTCCTGCGGCTTGAAGTACCGTTTCCCCTCATCCGAGGCAAGGTACGATCTGGCAATGCGCTCTGCCTGAGCTCGTGAGATCATGAAGTACCTCCCTGCTGAAGTCCCTCTTCAAGGTCGTTTAGCTGCAGCAAAACTTCTGCCCGCTCCCGCATTTGCGGATAATCGTTGAGAATCATCGGTGGTGGCACTGCAGGTGGAAACTGCAGCAGCTGACCCCGTTCAGCATCAACCACATGCAGTGCCTCACCGAGATCAGGATCGGAAGAGTGAGCATCATCGGCCACACCTACAACCCAGCCTCCAGGAAATGCGAGGAGGACAAGCTTACTGATTTCCGCCCCCCGGTTGAGCATGCGCTGGCCCATAGACGTTGCTGCATACTGCTGGGCAAGTGCGGATGCCTGACTTTCCGAGATCATGCATGCACCTCCCCTGCCAGATGCCATGCTGCATAGCCACCCAGTCTTCCTTCACAATCCATCATAGAAACGGCTCCGATGTATTGCTCTCCTGAATTCCATACTTCGGAATGTCAATCCGTGCATCCTGGGGATCGAGCTTGTACTCCACGATATGCACCGGTTTCTCATTCAGAAGGCCGTTGGCACGCCTTCCCTCATTGAGGTGTTCCTCAACACGGGCAAGAGCATCCTGAAGCGGTTCCACTTTCGGAAGGTCGTTGGCACTTCCACGCCGAACCCATTCATGCGCGTCAAAATCGTAATCTTCGACCTTTGGTCCAGGGAATCCCCATCCAGCAAAGAGTCCCCCATGCCATGCTTCAAGCATGATTGCCCCTTTCTGCA
>DAIDIX010000288.1 GCA_027451645.1 Candidatus Dormiibacterota bacterium
TCCCGTCCGTCCCGTGATGCCTGTACACCCTCAGGAAGCAGGATTGGCTGCTTGCCAATGCGTGACATTCTCAGTCCCCCCTACCACACATATGCGACGACTTCGCCGCCAATGCCAAGATGATGTGCCTCACGCCCAGTCATGATGCCACGGGAGGTTGAGATGATTGCCACACCGAGCCCATTGAGCACCCGGGGAATTTCCTGCTTGCCTGCGTACACGCGGCGACCAGGCGAGCTGACCCGCTTAAGGCCATTGAGTGCCTTGCCCTGCCGTCGTGATGCAGGTTTCAGTGTCACGAGAATGTTCTTTTCAGGCACTTCTCCCGACACTTCAAACGATTCGATGAAGCCCTCTTCAACGAGAACTTTCACGATGTGTTCCTTCATGCCGGAATGGGGTATGGCAACAGTTGCATGATGTGCCAGAGCACCATTACGGATGCGGGTCAAAAGGTCTGCTATTGGATCACTTACCATCAGTTGTCACCATGAACTCTTGCGGACACCGGGGATCTGCCCTCGTCCTGCCAATTCCCGAAAACAGATACGGCACATACCAAACTTCCGCATGTATCCACGTGGACGCCCGCACAGTGCGCAGCGGTGGTAATCCTGGGTGGAGAACCGTGCTGGACGGAGTGCCTTCGCGATAAGTGACTTCTTTGCCATGTGCCCTTCTTCCTACTCTCTCTGCTCTACCGTGTCTCGTGACTGCTTTCACGGAAAGGCATGCCAAGCTGCTTCAGCAGCATCCTTCCCTCATTGTCGTTCGAGGCAGATGTGACCATGCACACCTCTAGTCCTCGTAGTTTATCAGTTTTCTCATAGTCGACTTCAGGGAAGATTATCTGCTCCTTGAGTCCAAGTGTGTAGTTGCCCCGTCCATCAAATGCTTTCGCATTGATGCCACGAAAGTCACGGATTCGGGGAAGTGCCACAGCAACAAGACGGTCGAGAAACTCATACATCCTGTCTCCCCTCAGTGTGACAGTCACACCAATGGGCATTCCTTCCCTGAGCTTGAAGGATGAGACGGAGACTCGTGCACGACGGATGGACGGCTTCTGTCCCGTAATGAGAGTGACGTCTTCAAGCGCATGATCAAGGGCCTTCGCATTCTGTGTAGCCTCTCCAACACCGACATTCACGACAATCTTCTCAAGCTTGGGCACCTGCATGGTGTTCGAATAGTGGAACTCCTGTGCAAGCTTGGGAACAACTTCAGTGAGGTACTTCGCCTTAAGCCTTGGCTGCTTCCTTGCTTCTACCTGCTTCTTTGCACTCATGCCATCCCCGTCCTCTCGTATGGCTGTCCACATTTCTTGCACTCAATGGCACGGACACCATTCTCAAGAATCGTGTGGCCAATTCGTGTGGGCTTGTCGCAATGCTTGCATACAAGTTGCACATTGCTGTACGCAATTGGAGCTGTGAAATCGATGATGCCACCCTGGAGATTCCCCTGGGTCTGTGCCTTGACATGACGCTTCTGGATGTTGACTCCCTGGACAACAATCCTCTGCTCATCCACAAGCACGCGATCGACAACTCCACGCTTGCCCTTGTCTCGGCCGCCAATGACTTCCACAGTGTCTCCTGAACGGATGTCGAGCATCCGTACGTGACCATGTGCCCAACCATCATGCTGCCGCTTCATTTTCGCCTGGCGGAGATGACGGAGAGGTGTGTTTGCATAGCTCATCACAGTACCTCCGGTGCGAGCGAAATGATTCTCATGAAATTCTTCTCGCGAAGTTCTCTTGCTACAGGTCCAAATATGCGGGTTCCTCGCGGTGCATTCTGTGCATTGATAAGCACGGCTGCATTCTCATCAAAGCGGATGTTGCTTCCATCAGGACGACGGAACTCCTTGCTTGTCCGCACAACAACAGCCCGCACGACTTCGCCCTTCTTGACCGGTGCATTCGGCTGCGCCACCTTGACGGTTCCAATGATGATGTCCCCGACAGAGGCATACCGCCGTGAGCTGCCACCGAGGACTCGAATGCACAGCAGTTCACGTGCGCCGGAGTTGTCCGCCACCTTCAGTACTGTCTCTTGCTGAATCACTTGTCGTTCCCCTACTCTGCCCGATGCACGATC
>DAIDIX010000289.1 GCA_027451645.1 Candidatus Dormiibacterota bacterium
CCAACTCCTGCACAGAAACAGGACTGAGGCCGTTGCAGCTGCAACGGATGCTCCTGTCTCCTCTGCTCTTCCTGTCTTCAGGCATATACGGGACCAGCATGGCTGGCTCATGACTGCTGCACATGCGCATCACATTGGCACTGGCTGGATTGTAGAGCGGGCAGATGGCAGTCACCATGCAGTCATCACACTTGAACAGAGTGCTGCAGGGCCAATGGAGTCGAGACCCGTAGGACTTCTCTCCTACTCGCTACGGGAGCGGCTCAGACATGCAGCTCGTCATGGGGGGAGCGACCCCGAGACAGTCCGGCTCATCATTGCTGATGGCATCGGAGTCATTGCACTCTGGTTCCATTCCTTTCGGGGACTCGTCCATGATGCGTATGTCCTTCTCGACCAGGCACACCATACGGGCACTGTACTCAGTTCGAGCGAGTACCACAGATGGCTCCGCCATGTGGACCTTGCCCATCACACTGGAGATGCTGGGAAGGATGGTCTCGATCCTCTCACTGCAGACACTGTCGTCAGCATCGTGGGCTCTCCCGTCGGATCAGTCCATGTCCGCAGCTGACGAGTGGAACTCCTAGGTAAAGATTATCTCTCCTCCACCTGCAAGGTGGTAGAACTCCCCTACTGAGATAATGTCCTTCACTTCTGGGATGAGGTCATCCTTTGTCACTCCAAAGAGCTCGCATGATGCCCGGCATCCATACATGCCGCAACCGGAATCAGACAGCAGGGTAAGAAACTCGCCAAGGTTCGGTATGTCCGACTGTTCCATCTTGTTCTCCATCATGCGGGTGACAAGACCTGACACACCGGGAAGACCGCCAATGAGAGTTGCCATGTGGAGACCAGGATTGCCAACTGCAGCTACCTTTATGTGTTCATAGCGATGGACATTGATGACATCAAGCCCGAAGAAGGTGAAAAAGCAGTTCGCTTCGATGCCTTCTGCCCTGGCCCCATTCGCCATGATGAGTGCAGGATACACACCTTCAAGTGATCCCTTCGACACGATGATGGAGACTTTCGCAATAGAGCTTTCCATGTGCGTTCTCCTAAATGCATCCAACTGGCTTTGGAACGCCGGCAATGCGGGCAGCCACCTTTGCTGGTCCCTTCGGGAAGAGTGCATAGAGTTCCTTCACCGGAATGCCAGACTCCTTGCTGAGCGCCCTGACTGACGGTGCACCTCCACGCTCCTCATACGCTGTCCGCATGAAGCGGATGACTTCCCAGTGCTTTGGCGTCAGCTCGGCTATGCCTTCGCGCTCAGCAAGTTCAGGGACAATTTCCTCACTCCAGTCGTGGGGATTGAGAAAGAATCCCTCATCATTCACAGCAATTTCGTGTCCAATACGCTGTGGTGTCTGCATGTCAATCCTCCTTTCTGCGTGTCCCTGCAAGGGAACGCTCCTGTGCAGCTCCGATGAGCTGCTTCCCAGAGAGCGGCATGGCATCCGGTATGCCTGGAATCTCGCGTCCAGGAAGAAGTCCATGCCAGTAGAACCACTGGAAGAGAAGTTTCGCAACATGGTTCATGCGCGACTCTTTCATGAGGGGAAGACCAAGCGCTGAGGGGAAGTGACCTGGCACTGGCTCATGGTCGTAGTTGAAGTCAATGAGAAGCGCCTTGCCAAAACCCGTCTCAACAAAGCAGTTCACGTGCCCATCGAAGAGTGAACCCGGTGCTGCACCACGTAGTACAGCATCAACATTCTCCACAAGAACCTCACCCTCGAAATGTGCTACGGACCCGGCCTTTGAGGCAGGTATGTCTGCTGCATCTCCAATGGCAAAGATTTCGGGAAATGCTGTGGACTGGAGAGTTCCGGGATCGACCTTTACGAAGTTGAGCGCATCGCCGAGTCCGGCTGTACGGCCCACAAACGGAGCTCCCTCGTGGACTGGCACTACCACTCCCAGGTCATACGGTACTTCGCGCCCATCATAGGAAGTGAAAACATGCCTCTCCTCATCAACTCCGGAGCAGAGAAAGTCCGAAACGAGGCTCACATTCTTTTCCTCGAGAAGATGTCCAAGGGATGCTGAACAGACAGGCTTCGTGAATGCTCCTGATAACGG
>DAIDIX010000290.1 GCA_027451645.1 Candidatus Dormiibacterota bacterium
GCAGGCACAGCCTGCTGCTTTCTGGGATGCTGTGATGGCAGATCTCTCCCTCTCCTGGGATGCTGCCTACCGCTCCCCATTCGACAGCTCGAATGGTCTTCCCTGGACAACCTGGTGGGAAGGAGGAATGCTCAATCTCACTGTCAATGCTGCTTCCCGGCATGCTGCACTCCATGGCAGCAAGTCTGCAGTGATCTGGGAAGGTGATGATGGTGCATCACGGAGCCTCACCTACGCGGAACTCTGGGATGAGATCCAGCATGCAGCTGGTGCTCTCAGTTCCCTTGGTGTTGGCAAGGGAGATGCAGTAGGCATCTGCATGCCCATGGTGCCTGAAACCGTTGTCCTCTTCCTTGCTGTTGCCTGCATCGGAGCAATCATTGTTCCGCTGTTCAGTGGCTATGGACCACATGCAATCATTTCACGGCTCGAGAACTGTGATGCGAAGCTCCTCTGCATCACGAACGGATTTCTTCGACGGGGGAAGACTGTTTCCCTGAAGGAGACAGCAGATGAGGTCGCACATGCTGTTTCCTCGATTGAACATGTACTGGTTGTGAACAGGCTTCCTGACCATGAAACGTCCATGGTCGAGGGCCGTGATGTCTGGTACCACAGCGTGGTGCCCTCTGCTCCAGTGCGGAATCCTGCCCTCACGAGTTCAGAGGATCCCTTCATGATCATCTACACGAGTGGAACGACTGGAAAGCCGAAGGGTACTGTCCATGTCCATGGAGGATTTCCGGTCAAGGCAATGCAGGACATGATCCACTGTTTCGATCTCCGGCCATCGGACAGGCTCCTCTGGTTCACAGACATCGGCTGGATGATGGGACCATGGGCAATCTGTGGCATGCTCATGATCGGTGGCTCACTTGTCCTCTATGAGGGTGTCCCTGACTACCCCGGCCCAGACAGGCTCTGGTCCATCATCGAGTCCCACCATGTCACTGCACTTGGCATTGCGCCAACTGTCATACGGGCACTCATGCAGCATGGAGATGAACCAGTCCTCTCCCATGACCTGAGCTCGCTCAGAATCCTCGGTTCAAGTGGTGAGCCGTGGAATGCCGAGCCCTGGAAGTGGTTCCAGAATGTTGTCGGGGGTGGACGCTGTCCCATCATCAACTATTCAGGTGGCACGGAGATATCCGGAGGCATCATCGCGGGAAACCTTCTCCTCCCCATGGCACCCTGCTCATTCACTGCACCATGTCCTGGCATGGATGCTGCTGTCTTCAATGAACAGGGCACGAGTGTCACTGAGGAAGTGGGCGAACTCGTGGTGCTTCAGCCGTGGCCAGGAATGACACGTGGTTTCTGGAAGGATCGTGAACGGTATCTCGAAACGTACTGGTCACGCTTCCCTGATGTCTGGGTCCACGGTGACTGGGCAGAGATCACTGATGACGGACTCTGGTACATCCGGGGACGGAGTGATGACACCATCAAGATTGCAGGGAAACGCGTTGGCCCAGCTGAGGTTGAATCCATTCTCGTGGGACACCCTGCTGTTCTCGAGGCTGCAGCTGTAGGCATCCCTGATCCTGTGAAGGGCGAGGGCCTTGCAGTATTCATTGTCCCCGATCCCGCATCTTCCACTCCACCTGACATCCTCAGTGAGGAACTCACGAAGCTTGTGAGCCATGAACTGGGAAAGGCACTGAAACCCTCCCACGTGGAGTTCGTTCCAGCACTGCCGAAAACACGGAATGCCAAGGTACTCCGGAGACTCATCCGGGCTGCATATCTCGGCAGTGATCTCGGTGACACCTCCTCACTCGAAAACCAGGAATCCCTGCAGGCAATCGCCCTTCTCCGCCACTAGGGAGGTGGTGGATACCCTATCGTGCCACAGCTGAGATGGGCCTGTGCAGTGGTCGTTCCCGAGGCTACTCCTGCCTGGAATTCCCCCTCGACCACTGCATTCGAGCTGAGGAGTGGCAGCGGAAGCGGGTAGTTGACAACGATGGCAGTGACTGCAGCAACAGTGCAGGCACCCTGGATGCACCGTGTTCCCTCATGTGAGGGATGGGAAGCTGGTATCTGCATGCTGTAA
>DAIDIX010000291.1 GCA_027451645.1 Candidatus Dormiibacterota bacterium
CCCGGATGTGAAGGAAGGAGGAGTCCGTACAGTGCTGCAAGTGCAACCACAGCAATGATGATTCCCACTCCCCACAGTGCTTTTCCACGCATACCGCTACTCTACCGCTCTTGTGCTCTCCTGCGCCTGCTGGAGAATATGCAACAGGGGCCTGGTCAGTATGACCAGGCCCCTGCCAACAATCTGATGAATCAGATGTCTAGTACTCGGGCATTGGAGGTGCTGCTGCGGCTGCAGACTTTGGCTCCGGAATATCCGTCACCAGTGCCTCTGTTGTAAGAAGCAGTCCTGCAATGGATGCAGCATTCTGCACTGCGGAACGGGTCACCTTGGTGGGATCGATAATTCCGGTCTTCACCATGTCAACATACGTTCCTGTTGATGCATCGTAGCCCTGGCCCTTGGGAAGTGCCTTCACCTTCTCGACAACAACTGAACCTTCCAGCCCAGCATTCGTTGCGATCTGACGGAGAGGCTCCTCAAGAGCACGACGGAGAATGTTCACGCCAGTCAGCATGTCACCCTCTGCCTTGACATGGTCAAGTGCAGTGAGAGCACTGATGAGCACAACGCCACCGCCAGGAACGATGCCCTCCTCTACAGCTGCACGAGTTGCAGAGACAGCATCTTCCATCCGGTGCTTCTTCTCCTTCAGCTCGGTTTCCGTTGCAGCACCAACCTTGATGACTGCAACACCACCTGAGAGCTTGGCAAGACGCTCCTGGAGCTTCTCACGATCCCAGTCAGAGGTCGAGTTCTCGATTTCAGACTTGATCTGCTCGATACGTCCCTTGATTGCCTCGTCCTTCCCGGCTCCCTCGACAACGGTTGTCTCATCCTTTGTCACTGTAACGCGCCGTGCACGTCCAAGGGATTCGAGTGGTGTGGTGTCAAGCTTGAGGCCCACCTCTTCACTGATGACCTGTCCACCTGTGAGAATTGCAATGTCCTGGAGCATTGCCTTCCGGCGATCGCCGAAGCCTGGTGCCTTGACTGCAACTGCTGTGAAGGTTCCACGAAGCTTGTTGACAATGAGGGTTGGAAGTGCCTCGCCATCGACATCCTCTGCAATGATCATGAGAGCACGCCCAGTCTGGACAACCTTCTCGAGAATGGGAAGGATATCTGCAATGGCAGAGATCTTGCGATCGGTGATGAGAATGTAAGGATCCTCAAGGACAGCTTCCATCCGTGCAGTGTTTGTCACCATGTACGGAGAGAGGTACCCTTTGTCGAACTGCATTCCCTCGACGAGATCGAGTTCTGTCTCAAGACCCTTCGACTCCTCGACTGTGATGACTCCGTCCTTTCCAACCTTCTCCATGGCATCGGCAACAATTTCACCGATTGCGGGATCTGCTGCGCTGATCGATGCGACCTGGGCAATCTTGTCACGGCCACTGATAGTGACAGACTGCTTCTTGATGGCCTCGACAACAGCCTCAACTGCGAGGTCCATTCCCTTCTTGAGGAGAACAGGGTTCGCACCATGGGCAACGTTCCGGAGACCCTGGTTGATCAGTGCCTGGGCAAGCACTGTGGCAGTAGTGGTGCCATCACCTGCAATGTCATTGGTCTTGCTTGCCACTTCCTTGACAAGCTGTGCACCCATGTTCTCGAAGGGATCCTCGAGGTCAATTTCCTTGGCAATCGTCACACCATCATTGGTGATGGTTGGCGAGCCGAACTTCTTGTCGAGCACGACATTGCGGCCTCTCGGCCCAAGCGTGATCTTCACTGCATCAGCGACCTTGTCCACGCCACGCTTCAGGCTTGCACGGGACTCGTCATCAAACAGCAACTGTTTTGCCATTGTTTTCCTCCTCAACTTCGATATCTTCTCGAATTGACGGTTTTACTGTTTCTGTCACCTATCCTAGCATGTTTTAGCACTCGGTCTGCACGACTGCTAGCAGGCGATGACAACTTCTGCTAAACAGCAACGGGTACAATGAAGCGTGTGAGAACACGAACGCTCGTCACCCTCGGAGCACTTGCTGGAGCCGGAGCCGGTGCATTCAGATGGCTGAGTCAGCCACTC
>DAIDIX010000292.1 GCA_027451645.1 Candidatus Dormiibacterota bacterium
CCCGATCAGGCCAATCATGTCGGATGTCAATGTGCCCTTCGCCATGGGCATTGTGGTGTTTTTCGTGACCCAGTGGTACAGCTTCAAGGTCCTTGGCTTCAAGGGATACTTCCGGCGGCTCAGCCGTCCATTCGACATGCATCCGATAGTGCGTGGATTCTTCATACCGCTCAACATTCTCGAGGACCTTCTCAAGCCGATCACGCTTGCACTCAGGCTCTTCGGGAACATTTTTGCAGGCACCATCATGGTTGCACTCATTGCTGCATTTACGCAGTTTCTCAGCAGCCTCCATCCGTTTGGAACAGCTGCAGCGAACTACCCGGTACGCGGTGTGCTTGGATTTGTCGGTGTACTGATTCTCGGTGCGTGGAAGGCGTTCGACGTTTTCCTTATTGGAGCGATCCAGGCTTTCATCTTCATGTTGCTCACCATCATCTACTTCCAGATGGCGCGTGAGGGAGATGAAGAGGAAGGTCATGGGACCACCCATGATGCTCATCAGGAACAAAGGCAAGGGGATCACTCCCTTGCAGCAACATAAAGGGGAGAACGAGCATGAATCATGCCATCGCCTACGCCGCAGCACTCATCGCAGGCGGACTGGTTCTTGGGCTTGGCGCAGTTGGTGCGTCACTTGGAGACAGCCTTGCAGGTAGTGCAGCCATCAATGGCACGGCACGTCAGCCAGAGGCACAGGGCCGACTCATCGGCATCATGCTTCTTACTGTCGGTCTCTGCGAAGCCATGTACTTCATCAACCTGGCCTTCGTCTTCGTCTTGACAGGAATGGCAAGTTCAGTTCACTAGTCCCATCGGGAAGGAGACTGCACAGATGAATGTGGCAGCCAGCATCATCGTCATTCCGAACGCAACCTTCATCGTTGAACTCATCACATTTATCGTGATGCTTCTCGCACTTGCGAAGTGGGCATATCCACCACTCATCGCAGCTGCAGAACGGCGTCAGAAGGACATCGAGGAGCAGCTTGCTTCTGCAGAGCGGCTCCGGAGCGAGGCATCACGCTCGCTCGAAGATGCAAAGAAGTCTGTGGATGAAGCGAAGCAGAATGCACAGACGATACTGGACCGTGCACGGAAGGAAGCGGATCTTGAGGCCCGCGAGGCACATGAGCGAAGTCGGGCAGAGGCGGATCGGCTCAAGAAATCCGCAGCAGAGGAGATTGCCCGCGAGAGGCAGCGTGCCTACGATGAGGCCAGTCGGGATGTGGCATCCCTCGTTGTTGACGTGTCGCGCAGGGTGCTTCCGGAGTCCATCGACGTTGCTGGCCAGAAGACGCTCATTGACAGCACGATAGAGGTTGTCCGCTCAGAACGGCCAGCCCCCACGAAGGAGTAGATGAAGGAACCGCACCATGAATGATGCGATTGCCAGGAGATATGCAGATGCACTGTACGAGGTGGCTGTACATGCCAGTCGCCTTGAAGCTGTACATGCTGGACTCGAGCACGCAGTGAAGCTCGTTGCGACGTTCGAGGTCTCAAGGAGGCTCACGCACCCTGCTGTGACTGCCTCGGAACGGAGTGAGCTCATCAGTGATGTCTGCACGGGTATTGATCCGTTTGTTGTCAATACCATCCGCCTCATGGTTGAGCATGGACGTACTGAGGAAATCCCCAGGCTTCCGTACTGGATGGCAGCTCGCATGGATGTGGCCTCCGGTGTCATCCGTGCTGCTGTGACTGTTCCACAGGAACTCAGTTCGGGTGAGAAGGCAAAGCTCGAGACTGCACTTGCAGCACGGTTTGGGCACGAAGTGCTCACGACACTTGCAGTTGATCCAACTCTCATTGGTGGTCTCATCATCAAGGTTGGTGACCACATCATTGACAACAGCGTGCGGACAAAGCTGCAGCTCCTGCAGCAGCAACTGACATCAGCCAACTAGCCACATCTAACGATAAAAAGGACTGGAATCCATGGCAGTGAGAAGCGACGAGATCAGTGAGATTCTCAAGAAGCGAATCGAGCAGTTCGAGGCACCGATTGTCGAGGCTGATGAGGGTATCAT
>DAIDIX010000293.1 GCA_027451645.1 Candidatus Dormiibacterota bacterium
GCAGCGGCTCCTGGAAATCGTTCCAGGGCTCATGACATGGAGTGTTCTCCTTGTACCTCTCGTTGTGGCACTTGCCATCCGGATTACCGATCTCACGAAGCTCTGGATACTGGGTGTAGCAGCGATCATCCTTGATCTCTACTGGCTCATCCGCACGCTTCAGATGATATTCAGTGTCAGGCGGGCTCTGAACACCATACGGAAGACAGAATCCCTCGACTGGTGGAAGCAGTGCATGGAGATGGACATCCCGCCAGGTGCACCCAGGCCCGATGAGGTGACACACTGCATCCTCATTCCGACATACACGGAAAAGTACGAGGTGCTACGGGAGACAGTCGATGCCATTGCCAGACAGAACTATCCGGCACATCTCAAGGTTGTCGCAATCATCACCCGCGTGACGGACACGGAAGGGTGGAAGAATGTTGCACGTCTCCGCGAGGAGTATGAGGGATCGTTCCGGGCATTCATCCATGTGAAGGATCCGCTCCTTCCAGGAATCGTTGTTGGGAAGTCGGCAGCAATGGCCTATGCAGGGCCGGTGCTTCGCGATGAATGCACTGCAATCGGTCTAGATCTCAGAAAGACCATGCTCACAGACTGTGATTCGGATTTTCGGCTGCATCCGCAGTACTGCGCATATGTAACTGCCCAGTTCTGCAGTGCTGAGGACCGATGGACCTCTATCTGGCAGCCTGTACCAGTGTTTCTCAACAACATGTGGAAGGTGCCAGCAGCTGTGAGAGTGATGGCCTCAGCAGCGACCCAGTGGCAGCTCTTTCTCCATGAGCATCCGAAGAGACTCGTGATGTTCTCATCGTATACGATGGCATTTTCATTTGCAGATGACGTGGGCTATTGGGATGACGATGTCATTCCCGAGGACTCACGTTTTTTCTGGAAGAGCTTTTTCCGCTACGGAGAGAAGCTTCATGTGCGTGGTGCGTACCTTCCCGTATTTGGAGATGCTCCCCGTGCAGGGTCATACTCAGCTACGCACCTCTCACAGTACAACCAGATCAAGCGGTGGGCCTGGGGAGCAACCGACATACCGTATGTAGCCCTCAGGACAGTCGAGCATACAGAGATTCCGGCTGCACTCCGGTTCCGGAGGTTCCGCTATCTCATCTTCAATCACCTCGCCTGGGCAACACTTCCAGTCCTCCTCTTTCTCGGGGGAGCACTGCCTGCAATGATTGATCTGGACTACAGTCTTACAACGACTGCAACAATAATCGGCTGGGTCACGAGTGGCATTCTCACAGTGACGCTCTTCAACACCATTGTCCTCATACGATTTGACAGGAAGATATGTCCCAAGCCTGCTGAATGGAGTCCGTTCCGAAGACTCCTTTCAGACCTTCAGCTGTTCCTGTACCCGATAGTCGGCATTGCACTCAGCGTCATTCCAGCCCTTGAGGCACAGACACGTCTCATGTTCGGGTCGTATCTTGAATACACTGTGACAGAAAAGGAGTAACTGCACTCCTGCCACATCCTGCACATGCAGTGTTGGAAAAGCTAGTAGTACTTTGTGAACATGAGCCGCTGCACATCGCGAAGTGTTGCATCTGCAGTGTCGCATGCACGCTCATTCCCTTCCCGGAGAATGGAAATCAGCTGGGCTGGATCCGTGAGGAGCTGCTGGCGGCGTTCACGGATTGGCTTGAAGTACGAGTTCACTGCATCAGTAACAAGCGACTTCAGTGCACTTGCACCCCCATCACCAATTTCTGCTGCGACTGCTTCAGGTTTCCTGTCAAGGCAGAGTGCAGCAAGGAGCACGAGGTTGGACACCTCTTTCCTGTGCTTGGGATCGTAGGTGATGTGTCGGTCAGGATCCGTTTTCGCACCCTTGAGAAGCTTTGCTGTTTCGTCTGCAGTGGAAGCGATCTGGATTGCATTGCGCCTGCTCTTGCTCATCTTCTCCCCATCGACTCCAAGCAGGAGGCACTCAGCGAGTGAAGCGTAGCGCATCTGTCCCCACCGTTCACCGCGGCGCCGAC
>DAIDIX010000294.1 GCA_027451645.1 Candidatus Dormiibacterota bacterium
CTCAATACCGAGAGCTTCCTGGCGGCGGCGTCGTTCCAAGAGACGACACGCGTTCTGACCCAGGCCGCCATTCAAGGAAGCATCGATCGTCTGGTCGGCTTGAAAGAGAATGTCATCATCGGCAAGCTCATTCCTGCAGGTACAGGAATGGACTACTACAAGCGGCTGAAGGCAGAAACAGCACGTCTTGCAGCTGAGGGAGTGGCTGAACCTGAAGCAGTTCCTGCAGGTGCAGATGGGGAACTTCCCACACCTGCTGAACTCGATGGCGGTTCAGAAGAGGAATCTCCAGTGAGCACTATCTAGACTGCACTGCACAGTACCGTCTGGTGCAACGGGGAGCATGTCACGATTCAGTGATACTGCTCCCCGTTTGCTGTATCCGCATGATACGAATGGTTCGCAATGATATCGCTCGCGAATTTTGCCTCTTCTCCCATGTGGATTGCACTTGGCATAGCAATAACGGTTCTCGTTATCCTCTATGTCATCTACAAGGTCAGCTGGGCCCGCGATTACGGAGTTCCCATCCGACGACATCTCTTCCGCATGCACATGTTTGTCGAGCGTGACCAGGTTGCCCATGTTCCCCTCTGGTGGTCAGACATCATGATCCAGAAACGGCTCGACAGGTACTGGAAGGAATCGCTGCGGTCCAACTTCAACCCAAACTCCCCTGAACTCTAGCGGGGAACGTGTGGCAGAATTACGCTTTCTGGTGTCGTGATGACTGTGGAAGCGTGTCGTGGAGCAGCTGCTCAACAAGCCAGAGTATGCCTGCAGCACCCTTGGGACGGATCACGAGATCAACAGCCTCCTTGAGTTCATGACAGGCATTCTCCACTGCGACGGACAGTCCTGTCACATGGACGAACGGAACATCATTCTCTCCGTCCCCCACCCCTACACACTGCTTCTCCTCGATACGAAGTTCACGAAGGGCAGCACGAAGTCCACTTGCCTTGTTCGTTCCCCGTGGCTGTATCATGATCGATCCACGGTTCCGTTCAACTGCCATGTCATATCCCAGGTCACGGGACGCATCAAGGATCCTCTTCTCCCATCCTTCCCATGAGGCGCACATCGTCTGTCCAATGGACAGTGGAACAACATGCCGTCTCCTGAGCTCAGCACCCAGATCATCAGGGAAGGGAGGTACAAGTAGGGTTGTTGTCTCGTGTACGGGATCGTAGAGAAGGCCACCATTCTCAGCAATGATGCACGAGAATGTCCCCGCATCAGCTCCAAGAAGCGACTGCACCTCGGGCAGATGCCTTCCTGTGACAAGAATTACAGCAATGCCTGCATCCCTGAGCTGGGCAAGCGCTTCCCATACTTCTCGGGGAGCAACTCCATGAAACGCAAGGGTGCTGTCGTAATCGCTTGCAAGCGCACGGTAGGTCGTCCGGACCACCAGCTTCGATGCATCCCGTGGTGGTGCCTGCTCTCCCCCGGAAACCTCGTCGATGTGTTTGCCCATGTCAGTACTGTAACGCTACCTTCACTGTCGTGCCGTGTCCAGGCGCAGATTCTATCGTGAGGGAACCGTTTTCAAGTCCTGCCCGCTCACGCATCGAAACGAGTCCCAAGTGGTCTCTCCCCTGCACCTGCTCCTCAATGTGATCCGTATCGAACCCAACCCCATCATCATGCACGACTGCAGTCACCTCGTGCGGTGCAAAGGAGATGGTCACATCGACATTCTTTGCCTTCGCATGCTTTCGCACATTGTTGAGCGCCTCCTGGATGATCCTGAACAGGGTCTGCTCATAGGATCCCGGGAGACGCACGTCCTCACCGTTCACACGAAGCATGGTCATCACCTTCGTGTTGTCCTGAAATTCCTTGGTAAACTTCCGGAGAGTAGGTACAAGTCCCAGATCATCGAGAGTCATTGGTCTGAGATCAAATATGAGTCGACGTGTGTCATCGAGAACATGCCTCACATCATCCTTGAAGTCCGCAAGCTCCTTGATGACAAGATTGGGATCCTTGCGC
>DAIDIX010000295.1 GCA_027451645.1 Candidatus Dormiibacterota bacterium
TGTTGACGAGGATGAGGAGGCATGGCGGTTCTGCACAGCCATTCTCGATGGGTGGAGGTCGCATCCTCCCGTAGCAAGCCAGTTCCCGAACTATGAGGCAGGAACCTGGGGCCCCCAGGAGGCAGACCTCCTGCTCCAGCGTGATGGGAGAGCGTGGAGACGGCTATGAATGTCTCTGCACAGCACCGGATCGAGATCCCTCCTCTCCAGATCCACAACGTTGGCTCGCTTGAGGAGCAGCTTGCAGGAATCTACTCGCGCATTCCTGATGGAGCCCAGGACATTCCAAGCCACATTGTACGGCTGTCCACAATCTCCCTCATTGTGCTGTGTCCGCAGGCAGACGATCTTCCTGCTACCCGTGAGGCAATAAAGCACCTCCAGAGCTGGCATCCAGCCCGGATCCTCCTCATTGCACCCCACCACCGTGGCCGGCCACGGATTGAAGCGGAACTCGCCCTCATCTGGTCGAACCGCCCAGATACTCCGGATCAGGAAACAGCAGTCTGCAGCGAGGAGATCACCCTCCATGTGTACGGTCCTGCATCACACCACCTCCTGAGCATCATCCGGCCCCTCCTTCCCCCGGATATCCCTGTCGCACTGTGGTTCTCTGGAGATCCCTCACTCACGACATGGCTCTCGAAGGATCTTCTCTCCCTTGCACAGATATGCTTCATCGACTCACACCGCTACTCGAAGCCAAGCTATGTATTTTCACGGCTCAATGCCTCGAGGCGATTCCTCGAAGGGAAATCGCTGATCGACATTGCATGGCTCCGTGTTCGTCCCTGGAGATTCAGCATTGCACGAGCCTTCAATCTTCCCGAAATTCTCAATGTCGTGCACCTCATGGCCCATATCGACATCGAAATCGCGTCTCCAAATGCAGAAGCGTATCTCAGCATGGGATGGATGCTCTCATGCCTCAATGCACTCGTGAATCCATCCGCACCTGCGAGGATTCCCCGCACGAGCTTTTCACCAATCGATCCCGATGAGCCCCCTACGACACAGGCACGCATGATCATCACCTTCGGTGGGGGTCATGATGGAAAGATCGTCATCACAGAAACGGAGGACACGCTCACTTCCCGCGTGTATCTTGGACATTCACTTATCCACACGGATGTCCTTCCCCGGTACCGTGTTCCCTCAATGGTTGCCATCGGGGAAACACTTCAGCATTCGCCCGTTGAGGATGGCTACCTTCCTGCCCTCGAAGCAGCAACACACCTTGCTGTCCGTCGGGAGGATGCAACGTCATGACATCCCCATTCCTCAGTGGAACTGTCATCGTCCGTTCCACTGCTGATGCTGTAGCTGCCGAGTGCGCTTCGTGGCTCCTTGACCTGTCACGGAGTGCCATTGCTGCCAGGGGGGTGTTCACCATTGCACTCTCAGGCGGTTCCACTCCGAAAGCACTCCTTGGCATGCTCGCTTCCGCGAACAATCCTGCATACGGATGGGAACACTGGGAAGTGTACTTTGTCGATGAACGTGGCTGTTCTCCCAACGATCCCTCGAGCAACTACCATCTGGCAACGCTCCTCTTCGATGCAGTACCCATCCCTGCCCGCAACATCCACAGGATGGAAGGCGAGCATCGTCCGCTTGAAGAGGCTGCAGCGCAGTATCAGGCAGTTCTTGCTGGTCTTCCCAAGCGTGACGGAATGCCCCAGCTTGACTGCATACTTCTCGGAATGGGTACTGATGGCCACACAGCATCTCTGTTTCCCGGGACAGCACCCCTCGATGAGCTGCAGCGGACTGCTGTCACCAATACTGCACCAGTTCCTCCCCATGAGCGGCTCAGCATCACCTTCCCTGTCATCAATGCAGGAAGCCATGTTGCCTTCCTTGTGACAGGTACGGAAAAGGGACCAGCTCTTGCTGCAACTGCTGCAGGATCAACACCAGCTGCACAGGTGAATCCCACTGCAGGTTCCCTGTACTGGTTTCTCGACCAGGCTGCATACGATGCGCTCGATGATG
>DAIDIX010000296.1 GCA_027451645.1 Candidatus Dormiibacterota bacterium
ATGGAGTCTCCGTCGAGGGAGATGATATGGGCGTTGTGGACGATTCGGTCAAGGATGGCGTCAGCAAGGGTGGGATCGGGGATGGACGCATGCCACTGGTCCACGGGGATCTGTGAGGTGAAGATGGTGGAGCGGATGCCTGGGGTGGGCACCATTAATTGGACAGAATTTTGGTGGCGCTAAGCCTGAATCCACCGATTCGGGCTAAGGAGTTTGCAATTAGCATGGGCAACTTCCTCACATGGCGTGCGTGCTTCATTTCTGTTATGGATGGTTGATCCATATACATAGGAGCATAAACTGACTGGGTAAAACGGAGAGCATCCAATGAAGTTATTGTCGCTGGCAGTTGTATTCGCAACATTTATCTGCATTCTTCTTTCAGGATGTGGTGTCCGCCTAGTTAGCCATTCTTCCCTGCCCCAGCTTCCAAACGGAGAGATGTACTCGTTTCTTGATGTCAGTGGTCAAGCATCCAATCTGTGGGCAGTCGGAACACTAATTCAGCAGAACTCGAACAAAGAAGTTGCACCATTTGTGCTCAACTGGGATGGCTCCTCATGGCACTTGAGAGAATTCCCAACATATAGATCACTCAACTATGTTTCCGTGCATAACGCCAACGATGTGTGGATTGCAGGCAGTGCCATATCCGGCCAAGGTTCCACTTCGATCCAGCACGCTGTTGTCCTGCAGTTCAACGGCATGAGCTGGCTGAATCGCACTCCAGAGAATCCTTCGTACAGTTCATCGCACTTCGAACTCAATGCGTTCAGTGTTGGACAAGAGGATGCAGCGTGGATGGCATTCAGCATGAATGGCAGTGCCACAGTAATCCGCTGGTCGGGAAACAGCTGGAAATCAGTCTCACTCAGGAGTCTTACTACAGGAGCCACAAGTTCAGTTGCTATAGCTGCACTCGTTGCCGAAGGACCGAGAGACGCCTGGATTGCAGGATCGTTCATGGGTAGTGACATCTCAACGTTCATCATCCATTTGAACGGAACGAAGATTTCCCATCTTGAAATGCCACCAGGTAGGCAGCAGTCCTCTGTACGCTCAATTCGAATCTTGTCCTCCAGGGATATCTGGATAGTTGGAGAAGGCTCCTCGAATGAATGCTGCTCTCAACCTCTAGGTCTCTGGCACTGGAATGGCAAATCATGGAAGTCGTACGAACGATATGGAAACAAGTACATTGGCACTTCTGAACTGATTGCAATGCCCAATCCGAGTTCTGGCTGGGCAATCGCAGCCGAGGACGGGTTAGGAATGCAGGACCAACTCTTCCATTGGAATGGATCGAACTTCTCCCCTATGAGCGTAAACGTCGATCCAGCAGCACATCCTGCACCTGCTGTGTACCAGGCAACTGTCCTGTATGCTCCATCAGCAGACTTCGCAGTCATGGCAGGTTCCTGGTCAGATTCTAAAGACAGCAACTTTATCCGAACTCCATTCCTCATGGTCTGGAACGGCACGTCATGGACGGCTCTAGGATAGTGCCTCTAGTTTTGCCAAGGTTCCTGTTCTTGTAAGTGGCACAGGGACCAGGCACTGCTGACAACATGACTCAGTTCGTCTTGAGGACTGGAGGCCATTCAATGTTCAAAGAGTTCATGCTTCTGGTGGTGCTGAGGCGGGGAGCAGAGTACTAGCCTCTGCTCCCCATACTTCAGATCAGTGCTGTGCTATGCGGCGTGTCCTCCGTCGCACTGCAAGCAGGAGTCCGAGTCCAGCCATGAGCAGGAGACTGACTTCAAGGATGAGTGTTCCGGAACCTGTCGCAGGTACTGTGACTGCAGCTACGCTGAACGAGACTGAACCTGTTGCACTCGAGCCATCTGCAGCAGTTCCCGTGGCAGTGAGCGTATGTGCGCCTGCAGGTGTTGTTGTGGGAATGGTCACGGTCAGGCTGAACGATCCGTCAGAGGCAACTGTTCCTGTGCCAAGGACAGTCGGTGTTGAGTGCAGAGTCACTGTTACTGTC
>DAIDIX010000297.1 GCA_027451645.1 Candidatus Dormiibacterota bacterium
AGGGTACTCTTCGGCGTGAGCTGACAAACCGTGTCACTGTCGATGTCGAGGGTGGAACGGTCACGGTGAAGCGGCTTGATGACTCACATGAGTCACGCTCGCTCCATGGCCTTACACGGACACTCATCGCCAATATGGTGACAGGTGTCCATACAGGGTTCACGAAGGAACTCGACCTCGTCGGTGTTGGATACCGTGCAAGCATGGCAGGAAGGGATCTCGTTCTCACGCTTGGCTACTCGCACCCCATCCGCTATACGCCACCCGAGCACATCACTATTGCAACTCCGTCTGCAACCCGAATCGTTGTTACTGGTCCCGACAAGGAAGTTGTCGGGCTTGTCGCAGCACGGCTACGGGCATTCCGAAAGCCGGAACCGTATAAGGGAAAGGGCGTGATGTACGTTGGAGAAAAGATCCGGCGCAAGGCTGGAAAGTCTGGAAAAGCAGGGAAAGGGAAGTAAGGAATGAGAGTACGTCTGAGTACGCGCTCCGCTGCTCGTCAGCGTCGGCACTACCGCATCCGCAAGGCAGTCTATGGAACTGCGGAGCGTCCACGGCTGAGCATATACCGCAGTCTTCGCCATCTTGCTGTACAGATCATCGATGATGAGCGGGGGCATACCATTGCTGCTGCATCAACGTATGAGCCAAGCTTCCGGACGAAGGTAACCGCAGGAAGCACGGTACGCAGCATGGATGTCGCAGCAGAGATCGGAAAGCTCATAGCTGAGCGTGCGAAGAGTGAAGGGATCACTGCTGTCGTCTTTGACCGTGGAGGATACCGATATCACGGATACATTCAGGCACTAGCTGACGCTGCCAGAGCAGCGGGACTGGAGTTCTAGGTCATGGCAGAAGCAGCAGAAATGTCAGTGGAAACACCTGTTGTCGAGTGGGATGAGCGCATTGTCGCACTGAGCAGGGTAGCGAAGGTTGTCAAGGGAGGACGGAGGTTCTCCTTCCGTGCACTTGTTGTTGTCGGTGACCGGAACGGCCATGTTGGAGTGGGAGTTGGACGTGCAGGGGAAACCCCTGATGCCATCCGCAAAGGCATTGAGCGTGCAAAGAAGTCTCTAGTCACTGTGCCGCTCATGGGACGCACAATACCTCACGAAATCATCTCGAAGTTCGGTGCTGCACAGGTACTCCTCAAGCCAGCAGCTCCTGGAACTGGCGTCATCAGTGGTGGTGCAGTGCGTGCTGTGGTTGAGGCTGCAGGTGTGCATGACATTCTTACGAAATCGCTTGGAAGCAGCAACCAGATCAATGTTGCGCATGCAACAGTGAAGGCGTTGTCAGAGCTTCGTACCATTCACAGGGTTGCTGCAGCACGTGGCAAGACTCCGGAACGGATTGCTGGACCGAAGCTCGCAGCACGGCTTCAGGGCAAGGAAGAGCAGCACGCGTAGGGGGATATCATGGCAACAATTCACATTACCTACCGGAAAAGTGCAATTGGATACTCGTCTGACCAGAAGGCGACCATTGCTGCACTTGGTTTGAAGAAACTCAATCACACTGTGGAGCATGAAGACACGCCGAGTGTGCGAGGCATGGTCGACAAGGTTCGGCACCTCGTATCAGTCGATGGGGTGCCTGCAGATGCTCCAGCAGGAGCAGGCAAGTAACGTAGCAGATTCACAGGAAAGGCAGGAAGATCACATGAACGTGCACGAACTGCATCCCGTTCCGGGAAGCACGAAGAAGCGCAAGCGGGTTGGCCGTGGAATTTCAGCAGGTCAGGGAAAGACTGCTGGCCGGGGCCAGAAGGGACAGTTCGCGAGAACCAGTGTTTCCCTGCCTATAGGGTTTGAGGGTGGCCAGATGCCCCTCACGCAGCGTCTGCCGAAGAGGCGTGGATTTGTCAACCACTGGCGAACCCGGTTCGAGATCGTGAACGTGTCGAAGCTCAACCGGTTTGAGGCTGGAGCGACAGTTGACTCTCTGGCTCTCGCTGAGGCTGGCATCATCAGTCATCC
>DAIDIX010000298.1 GCA_027451645.1 Candidatus Dormiibacterota bacterium
AGATGGAGGGAACGGGGCTTGCCATTGGTCCTCACACGCTCCGGTCGAGGATCGTCGTGGCTCCCATGGTAGGCATCACTGATGCTCCGTTCCGCACACTGGCTGAAGAGCTTGGTGCTGGACTCGTGACAACGGAGATGGTGTCATCCGAGGCGCTCGTGCGGCGCATTCCTGCAGCGCTTGACAAGATTGATATCACTCCGCTTCCCATTCCCCAGGCAGCACAGATCATGGGCGCCTCCCCTGAGGCAATGGCAGAAGCTGCGAGGATCTGTGTCGACAGGGGAGCAGACATCATTGATGTCAATCTTGGCTGTCCAGTACGCAAGATTGTGAACCAGGGAGCTGGAGCCTGCCTTGCACGGGACATTCCCCGGACTGCTGCAGTTTTCAAGGCCATTGTCAACGCTGTTGATGTTCCAGTGACTGCGAAGATCCGCACTGGCTGGGATGATGCATCGCTCATAGCTCCTGACCTTGCGTGCGCACTTGAGGAGGTGGGCATTGCAGCCATCACCGTACATGGTAGAAGCCGTGCACAGGGATACCGCGGACTCGCGAGATGGGATGTCATCAGAATGGTGAAGGAGCGGGTTGGCATCCCAGTGCTCGGCAATGGGGATGTCCTTGATGGAGCAAGCCTTGCAGAACGGTGGAACGGTTCCGGCCTCGATGGCATAGCCATCGCACGGGGTGTTGTGGGAAACTTCTGGTTCCTCCGGCAGGCAGTTGAACAGGTGGACCATGGGAAGGACCTTCCCATGGCACCCTTTGCCGAGCGGGTTGAGCTGGCACGGCGGCATGTGAGGAGGCTTCTTGCCTACTATGGCGAGCACAAGGCTTCGAAGGTCGGAAAGAAGTACCTTGCCTGGACCATCAAGGGATGTGCCCATGCTGCACGGCTCCGCTCCGCACTTCAGGAGGCAGAGACAGGATCCGAAATGGAGCGCATCTTCGATGGCGTGCTTGAGGCTGGAGAAGCGACCTCAGGATGGTTTCAGCCCACGTTCATTAGTGGAGAGGGCTGAGTTCCTCCATCGAGATTTCCGAATCTGAAGCACAGGACGCATGGGTCGACCTGACGTGTATGATTGGTGACTGTAGCCTGCTGTTGGCAGCAGTCGCACCCCGGTCGATGGGCACAAAAAAGGGCGTCCCACCGAACAGGGACGCCCCGAGAGGGGGGGCTATTTATGCAAGACCCGTTGATCGAGCCTTGCTGTGATCATAGCTGAAGCTTCAGGGAGCGTCAAGAGGGTCAAACGAACTGAGTGGAACAGAAGTGGCAGACGCACGTTTTATTTGTGGGCATGTTCCGAAAAGGTGCGTACCTGATACTCTTATGAAACACACTGAATGAGGGAGATGCGGCATGGAAAAACCAGTACTGCTGACAGCTGAGGGACTGGAAAAGCTGGAGAAGGAGCTCGAGGAGCTTCGTACAGTGAAGCGTGCAGAGGTTGCAGAACGGATCCGGTATGCAAAGGGATTCGGCGATCTCTCCGAGAATGCGGAATATGAGGATGCGAAGAATGAGCAGGGCATGATCGAGGGACGGATTCTCGTTCTCGAAACCATGGTCCGCAATGCACAGCTCATTGAGGAGAACCACAAGGGTGTTGTCGGAGTCGGCTCTCTCGTGACAGTCACTGATGAGTTCGGTGAAGAGTCCTTTACCATCGTTGGACCTGCTGAGGTGGATGTTGAGAGTGGAAAGATCTCTCTCGAATCCCCAGTCGGCAAGGCACTCATGGGCCACAAGGTCGGTGAGGCTGTCCAGGCTGCATGTCCAGGAGGCATGCGGGAAATCAAGATCCTGAAAATCAAGTAAGCGTTCTCGTGCTCGAAGGAAGGTAGTGCATGTCGGCAGAAGCTGAGCAAAACCGTCCGAACGGTCGTGATGTCCTGCGAAGGGAGCGTGAGAAGAAGCTCGCTCTCATGCAGGAGCATGGGGTCCAGCCATTTCGGAGCATT
>DAIDIX010000299.1 GCA_027451645.1 Candidatus Dormiibacterota bacterium
GAAGTGGGACACGATCTCTCCTGGGAGAAGATCGGTATCACCGGAGTGGTCAATGCGCACCTTGCGCATCATCTGGCGAACGATGACCTCGATATGCTTGTCGTTGATGTCGACACCCTGACTGCGGTAGACGTGCTGCACTTCTCTGACAAGGTAGTTCTGGACTTCATCCCGTCCACGGATGAGCAGGAGTTCCTGCGGGTTGATTGAACCCTCCGTGATCCGCTCACCTGCCTGAATGTGCTGTCCGTCAGTCACGCGAAGCTTCGACGATGCAGGGACTGCGTACTCGCGGCCCTCTTCCTCGACAGTGGACACGATGACTGCATCCTTGGTGACCTTTGCAGTGCCGGAATAGCGGCTCCTGACAACAGCATCCCGCTCAGCAGAGTGGAACAGTTCCTGTCCCTCTGCAACACCAGCACCGTTTTCCACGCGCAGCGAGGCTCCCTTCTCGAACGAGTAGGTTGTCGTGAATTCCTGATGGGAAGCCACGCGCACCTTCGTCACGCGGGTTTCCGAGCGGACGAGTTCCACAGTGCCATCGATTTCACTGATGATTGCACGGCCTTTCGGTATTCTCGCCTCAAAGAGTTCCTCAACACGAGGGAGACCCTGGGTGATGTCGGAACCACCAGTTGCAACACCTCCTGTATGGAAGGTTCGCATCGTGAGCTGTGTTCCAGGTTCACCAATGGACTGTGCTGCTATGACTCCGACAGCCTCACCAATTTCCACAATCTTGCCTGTTGCGAGATTGCGGCCGTAGCACAGACGGCAGATGCCTTCATGTGCACGACATGTCATTGGACTCCGAACCTTGATGCGGAGCACAGACTGGCCAATGCCTGCAAGGTATATAGCGAGATTGTCCGTGATCTCTGTTCCAGCAGCAACGATGACCTTGCCATCAAGCTCGACATCCTGGGCTGCAATGCGGCCTGCGAAACGCTCGACAACACGCTCCCCGACCTCAGGGTCTACAAGGTCAATCCAGATTCCTGCAGTCGTTCCGCAGTCCTCATGGCGAACGATGACATCCTGGGAGACATCGACGAGACGTCGTGTGAGGTATCCCGCATCTGCAGTACGGAGGGCCGTGTCTGCAAGTCCCTTTCTCGCACCGTGTGTCGAGATGAAGTACTCGAGAACAGTGAGTCCCTCAGAGAAGTTTGCACGAATCGGAAGGTCGATGATCCGCCCTGTCGGGTCAGCCATGAGACCACGGATACCTGCAATCTGGCGAATCTGCTGGACTGAACCTCGTGCTCCGGATTGGGACATCATGAGAATGGAGTGGAAACGGTCAAATGATTCCATCGTGAGCTTCGTGATGTCTTCCGTTGCCTTCGTCCAGATCTCGATCGTCTTCTGGTACCGCTCGTCATCTGTGATGAGTCCACGGCGGAACTGGAGATCCACCACTTCGACTGACTTTTCTGCAGCATCAAGGAAGTCTGCCTTCTTTGCAGGCGTCTTGATGTCCATTGCAGACACCGTAATGCCAGCAACAGTCGCATAGTGGAACCCGATCTGCTTCACAGCATTTGCCACTGTTGCAGTGAACTCATTTCCGTGGAGGTCATAGCAGTCCTTCACGAGCTTTCCCAGCTTCTTGCCATCCATGACCTCGTGGTAGTACGTGAGGCATGGAATGTCTGCAAAGCTCCCGAGCTCACCAAGGGGTAGAACGCTGTTGAAGATGGTTTTGCCCGGAGTCGTGACAATGATCGCAGTTCCCTCAGGGGCTGGATCGGTTGACTGGCGTGCAACAAGCCACTTCTTCGGCACTCGTACACGGATCCAGTCATGGACACTGAGGAACTTCTTGTCATAGGCAAGAAGGACTTCGCTTGTGTTCGCATAGACGGGAAGGGCACGGTATGCGTCACTTCCGTCCTCGGGCCTGTCATCCTCCTCCTGGGTGAGGTAGTAGCATCCAAGGACGATGTCCTGGGATGGCAGTAC
>DAIDIX010000300.1 GCA_027451645.1 Candidatus Dormiibacterota bacterium
ACCCACATCAACGCCGAGAAGAGGCATGATGCGGGAGTTTACGGGGTTGTTGACCCGTGCAATGGTACGGGGGACATTGAAGGCGAATTTCGCAATCTGGCAGGCTACGAGATTGTCCTCATCGTCCGCAGTGCATGCAATGACGACATTCGCCCGTCCAATGCCAGTTGTCCTGAGGAAGGACAGCTCATCGCCATCCCCAACCATGATGTTGAGACTCCCCAGATGATGTTCGATCCACTCCGCACGTTTTGGGTTCTTCTCGATGAGCGTGACCTCGTAGTCACGTTCAAGCAGATGGCGTGCAAGATAGTAGCCCACATTGCCCCCGCCAATGATGATGACATATGGCTGTGCTGGAGTCATTTCGAGTCTTCCTGCATGCTGGGGGGGCCAGAACCCGTATCTGCATGATCGAGAATGCTCTTCGCAATGATCGATGCACCTAGCGTTGTAGTGCAGAGCGTATCCATGTGCATGGTCGTCCTGTAAAACTCCTCACGGAGGGGATCATAGATGCGGGCAATGACATGGGGCACATGATACACACGCTGAGCAATCTGGGCTGCCATGATGTTCCTGTTGTCCCCGTTCGTGACTGCAGCAAAGGCATCTGCATCACGGATGCCCGCCTTGTTGAGGAGATCATCATCCACACCATCACCGACAATCATGGTGCCACTGAAGTCGCCTTCGAGGCGGTTGAAGGCCTCCATCTTCTCATCGATGACTGTGACATCATGGTGTGCAAGATCGAGCTCCCTGGCGAGCTGAGAACCGACACGGCCACACCCAACTATAATGACTCGCATGTGTCCATTTACCGTCCACGATCATGACTGACCCGAAACCAGGGGCAGATCCCCGACCACTAGAGTTTACACCGAAGCGGATCATCCTCCCCGTCGGGGGAAGGGCAGTACCCCACCAGGCTGCTGAGCTTGCATGCCGGATAGCACGCCGTGAAGGGGCTGTCATCCATGCCATGACTGTTGTGGAGGTGCCACGAGGCCTCCCCATTACGGATGTCAGGGATGAGCTTGCCATGCAGGCGGATGCGTGGCTTGCAGACATCGAGACAACTGCGAAGAAGCTTGAGGTACAGTGCGAGCTCGTCATTGTCCAGTCGAGGGAGGCTGGTCCAGCAATTGTCGATGAGGCAGAAAGCTGGGAAGCAGACCTCATTGTGCTTGGAGTACCATATCGGGAGAAATTCGAGGATTTCCAGCTTGGGAAGACTGCAGCATATGTCCTTCACCATGCATCATGCCAGGTGCTTCTCCTCCGTGACCGGGCAGAGATGGGGCCTTCGGAGCATGACAGCCAGTAGTGCTGCTATGCCTCATCTTTCGGTAGCGAAGTGGGCGTGATATCGACCCAGAGTGCATTGGCAACTGCAGTAGCCACAGCATCGAGATCGAACTTCTTGCGGTTTACCCAGTAGGAGTATTTGATGAGAAATCCTCCATCCGTATGTGGCTCTGGGCGGATGATGGGAGAAGGAGACTTCTCCACACCGCGGACTGTGGGGAGCGTTGTCCTGATGTGCTCAACCATTGGCCGCACAGCATCTGTCTCGTGGACGCGAACAGAATATGTCTGCTGACGGCGGTCAAAGGCATTGGCATTGACCACGAGATTGGAAAATACGGTGAGATTCGGAATGGATGCGAGCTCACCGTCAGCCATGCGCACTGTCGTTGTGCGGAGGGTGACGGACTGCACTGATCCGGAAACTCCAAATGCAGGATTGACACTTGCTGAGACTGTGATCCAGTCACCCAGCTTGAATGGACGTTCAAGGAGAATGAATATGCCGGACAGGATATTCCTCAGGAGGTCCTGGAATGCAAGTCCAATAGCTAGGCTTGTGAGTCCACCGAACGTGAGAAGGACACTGAGGCTGAGACCTGCAGCGACAAATGCTGAAAGAATGGCTGTGACATAGGTTGTGACGGTAACGACAT
>DAIDIX010000301.1 GCA_027451645.1 Candidatus Dormiibacterota bacterium
ATGCTCCCCGTCCTGCACTCACTGCACAGTCCCCCCCGCATGACAGGGAGGCTGAGCAGGCAGTACTTGGCGCCCTCATGATCGATGGGGAGTCGATGTTCACAATACGTGACCTCCTCGAGCCTGCTGACTTCTTTATCGAGCGGCATTCCCTCATCTACTCAGCAGCACGATCGCTCTCGGACCGTGGTGAACCAATCGAGCCCCTTGCACTCAAGACTGAGCTCGAAACACACGGGAACCTCGACCGTTCCGGTGGCCTCGACTATCTTGCTGCTCTCGCTGGCATTGTTCCTACAGCAGCAAACATCCGCCACTATGCGGATATCGTGATCCAGCACTCCCTTCGGAGACGGCTCATCACCACTGCCCGCACCATTGCCCAGATGGGACATGACACTGCGACTCCCATCGGGGAGATCCTCGACCACGCTGAACAGGAAGTGTTCTCCCTTGGTACAAGCCAGCGGCAGTCCGATGCAACGCACATCGAACCGCTGCTGAAATCAACATGGGAGCTCCTCGAGACGCGTCTCGAGGACAAGAAGCTCGTATATGGAGTCCCGACGAACTTCCCATCGCTTGACAGCATCACCCAGGGTCTCCAGCCTGGCGAGCTCATCATCCTTGCTGCCCGTCCATCTGTTGGAAAGACCTCCTTCTCGCTCAACCTCGCACGCAATGCCTCATTTCTCGCAAAGAAGCCTACAGTCGTCTTCTCCCTCGAAATGTCGAAGCATTCACTCGTCCAGCGCCTCATCTGCAGCGAAGCGCATGTCGACTCGTTTCTCCTCAAGACTGGACAGGCGGATGCTGCTGCTTTCCAGCGCATTGCAAAGGCGATGGATGATCTCTCCCATGCAACACTGTGGATCGATGACACACCTCAGCTCAGCATCAGTGCACTTCGGGCTCGTGCCCGGCGAATGAAGGCTCAGCTCGGAATCGAGTTCATTGTCATCGACTATCTGCAGCTCATGCGCGGTGGCCGCCAGGACAACCGTGTCCAGGAAGTATCCGAGATTTCTGCAGGACTGAAGGCTCTCGCGAAAGAACTCAATGTTCCCATTCTCGCCCTCTCCCAGCTGTCAAGGGAATCCGAGCGCAGGGAGAACAGACGTCCCCAGCTGAGCGACCTCCGCGATTCCGGCTCCATTGAGCAGGATGCTGACGTAGTGCTCTTCCTCTACCGTCCAGGAATGCACCGGGAGGATATCGACCGCTCCCAGACTGAGCTCATCGTTGCAAAGAACAGAAATGGTCCTGTAAAGGACATTGAACTTGTCTTCGTTGCTGCTCAGACTGCCTTCCGTGAGCCGTACAAGGGCGAAGAGACTGAGCACTAGGCACTTCCCTGCCACTCGAAAGACAACCTCCCATGAGGTGCTTGTACAACAGGAATTGGTCGGTTCTGCTAAAAATTGCGTATCATCGAAGCTGAACCCCGTAGCAATGAGAACAGGTATGGCCCATACATCATCACAGCGGCAGAGTGGAGCCTTTAGCGATTTCGTCTCTTCCCACCCTGACCGCATCCTTGAAATTCTTGCACAAGAACTTGCTGGTCATGCCCCAAAGCGTGAGGATATTGCGCATGCCCGCCAGTTCTACAATGCAATGCTCATTGCACTCACAGCAGAGGATGTCAATCCGCTCGCAGGAATGTTCGAACTTGGTCCATCGATGGACAATCCTGATGAGCGGATGGAAAGCATCTTCCGGCACTTCGAGGCATTCGCTGCTGCAGCACATCATGTCATCCTTGATGAGCTCGCTGGCCAGAAGAACCAGGATCAGCTGCTCATTGCACTCACAGATGACATCCTCACAGTGGAACGGGGACTCCTCCTTCCCTATATCGGCACCCTGAACTCCCGCATTGCAAAGATGCATCTTGCTGCCCAGGCTTCCGGAAGCTCCCTGAGTGTCACTCTCCATGAGCTCCGGAGACCTCTCACCATCCTCA
>DAIDIX010000302.1 GCA_027451645.1 Candidatus Dormiibacterota bacterium
GAACAGCAGCGTGCTGCTGCCCATGGCACTCCACTCATTGCGTACCCGGAGAATGCTGCCTATGCGCTGGGCCGGCTTGCCTCGTACGCGAAGTGGCAGCGATCCGAGAAGTTGGAAGTGGTGGAGAAGCCACCAACGGTGGAGTTCGAGCAGGGTCATGCCATCGTATCTGGAGCACTCAGGGATCATGGGGAATCATGGCTTGATCCATCAGGATGCGAAGCGCTTCTCGGAGCATATGGGATCGATACCATCGCTTCCCGCACTGTGAGCCCAACTATCCGTGCAGCAACGGCAGCAGCACATGAACTCGGTTTTCCGGTTGTACTGAAAGCTGCTGGTCCGAACATCCTCCACAAGACGGAGCAGCATGCTGTTGCACTGGGAGTTGAATCTGGTGTCGAGGTTGAGAGGGCAGTGCGGGGTTTTCATGACTCGCTGGCAAAGGACATGGAGGAGATTGTTGTCCAGCGGATGGTGACAGAGGCCTCTGTCGAGGCGATAGTTGGGGGCATCAATGATCCTGCTTTTGGTCCGCTCATCATGTCCGGGACTGGAGGCATCCTGAGCGATGTCATACAGGACACGCGATTTGCTGTTGCGCCACTCTCGCGGAAGCAGGCAGCAGACCTTCTCGCATCGACTGGTTTGTGGACACTTCTTTCAGGAAAACGTGGTGCTGCTCCATATGATGCTGAAGCACTCATCGACATCATTGTCCGGGTTGGCCAGCTTCTTGCTGACCGGCCAGAGATTCTTGAGCTGGACTGCAATCCTGTTCTTGTGGGGCATGAAGGGGCACGGGTTGTGGATGTCCGCATCCGCCTGGGGGTTGCTGCCTTCCCCCTTGAGGAAGTGCGTCTCCTCGACTGATTTCTCAGGTGTCTTTTGAGAGGGTGTCTGCAATGGTCGAGATGACTGTGCGCAGTGCATCAACACTGTCAGGAAGTGCGTATCCCCCCTCAAGGATCCATGCAGTTCCCCTCGTGGAAGTGTGCGATGCAAGCTCGAGGATGGTGGACGTGATGGCATGGAAATCCTCAGGGAGCAGGGCGAAGTCCGCAAGCGGGTCACCCTTGAGCGTGTCAAAGCCCATGGAGATGACAAGAATATCTGGCGTGAAGGAGTCGATGGCAGGTACGGCTTTCCCATTAAGGGCCATGAGCCACTCTGTTCCTGCTGTTCCGAGAGGAAGTGGAATGTTGACGATCGTTGCACTCTTCTGGGCCATCTCGCGTGCATCGTCTGGACCGCCCGTTCCCGGAAAGAGGGGCCACTCGTGGAGTGATGCATAGAGGACACGTGGATCATCCTTCAGAAGGTCCTCTGTACCATTGCCATGATGGACATCGATATCAAGGATCGCGACCCTGATGGAGGGATCTTCCATGAGAAGTGTGCGCACTGCTATCGCGATGTTGTTGAGGAGGCAGAAGCCCATTGCCCGGTCTGCTGTCGCATGATGTCCTGGTGGCCTGACAAGCGCGAAGGAATGGTGACCCTCAATTGCATCATGTACTGCTGCTATGGCACCACCCACTGCATGGAGTGCAGCCTCCCATGAGGCAGGCGTGCAGTAGGTATCAGGATCAAACCATCCGCCACCCATCTCTGCCATGGTGCGGACTGCCTCGATATGGAGGTCTGTATGGCACAGTCTGAGCTCATCAAGTGTTGCAGCAGGAGCACGGAAGAGTGCGAGATCATCAATGGGCTCCTGGATGAGGGATACGAGCATTGCAGCAAGGCGTTCAGGCCGTTCTGGATGACTGGCTGCAGCATGTTCGAGGAAAATGGGGTGGGAGTAGCAGGTGATGGCCATGATGGTATCTTTCTATTCTCCTGTTCTCGTGCAAAGGTGTGCACCTTTGTTGTCAAACGCCAGCGATTCTGTCGGTGGTTAACTCGCCAGCGATTCTGTCGCATGAGTCGGTAGCTCATCTC
>DAIDIX010000303.1 GCA_027451645.1 Candidatus Dormiibacterota bacterium
GCACATCGCCTGGCACAGAGCCCACTGAGGAAATCTGCTTTCTTGCCAATCTCACGATTCGCGAAGATGTACCTGGATGCCACGCTCCCTGAGCCCTGCAACAATCGGTTCAGCCGGAACATCACGCTCCTGAACGACAGCACCTGCGGGAAGCTGACCCGTGCTTGCAAGGGATGCAACTATTGCAGCGGGATAGCCAGTAGTGCGCATCATTGCACTGAAGCTGGTTTCAGCATCTGCACGATCTTCCATTTCATACGCGAGACGAGTGGAGCCCTTTCGGCCCTCGACGCGCATGAGTACAAGATCCTCTCCTTCTGCTGGCAGCATTGAAGTCAGGAATGAAGCACGATTCTCGATGGGAACCTCATGGAACAGTCTCTCAAGGGTAGCTGCATGTCCAGCGTATCTGACAGTCTTCACCTCGACTCGCCCGACTTTCCCCTGAAAGCTTGCTGGAAGAGTCGATGCACTTCCACTCGTATGGAAGCACTCAAGTTCTGGCATGCCAGTCCACATGAACGGTTCGACATCAGTAAGCGGCTCTCTCTCACGAAGCTGCGTTTCCCATAGGGTTCGCACCGTACCGTGGTATTCATTGAGAAGCCCTTCAATGCTGAAGACAAGCTGGTACTTGAGTTCCCCCTCAGGATGCTGAGGAAGCCCCCCTACGAGAACCCTGAGCTCATCTGCTCCTCCGAGTCTCCTGTAGAGATCCCCTGCAAGAATGTTTCCGAGCCCGGGCTGGAGACCTGCATCGGGTACAACTGAGACACCCTTCTCCCGAGCCACTCCATCAAGTGCGAGTGTTTCCTCGACTACTTCCGTGTTGCCCCCAAGATCTACCCAGTTGTGTCCATGCTCTACTGCCAAGCGGGCAAGCGGAAGATTGAGTCTGTAGGGGACTGCGCTGATGACTGTCGACACTCCCTCCAGAAGGCTCATGACACCGATTGGATCATGAAGATCCGCCTGGAGCCGTGTCACATCGCCAAGCGCAGAAAGTCGTTCTCCAACTGCACCAAGACGATTCTCGTCCATGTCGACAAGCACCACCCTCTCTGCTCCATGCATGAGCAGATCGCGTGCAATTGCCTGTCCCACACGACCAGTGCCAAGAATGGCCATTGGGGGAAGGGTTGTCTTGCTTGCAGGCATGGCAGATGCAGAGGTTGCGGGAAGGACGGACATGACAGTATCTCCTGGTTGGACTGGGGAATCCATGGGAGCACCATACCGTAGCCTGCGATGTGCGAGCAAGTGCCTGCTGGAAAAGCGGTGCCATAAGCTGCCTCCACGCCATGGAGCCCATGCATCAGGGTGATTGACTCTGACTTTCTCCCATCGCAATCCCCACTGCTCAATTCAGATGACCACTACTGCTCGTCACTACCACAGATTGCGTCAATCGCTTCATGCTGTATGCTGTGAAAACATGCCGCTCACGTCATGGCAGGTATGGAGGGGGAATGAATGACTATCGCACTACCAGATCCCAAGGAACTCATCAGCCTGGTTGGCATTCCAGGCTGGCTTGGAGAACAGCTGCAGCCACTTCATGACAGAAGCACTGACAGCGGACTGTTCGGTCCGGACAGCATTACATGGAAGGTATTCCGTGAGCCGCTTCTCGTTGCTGGAGGTGCACGTGCACTCCTCATGCAGGCAGCACATCCCCTTGTCGCGCAGGGTGCCCTCGATCACAGTGCAATGATGCAGGATCCATTTGGCAGGCTGTACCGGACTGCAGAATGGACTGTCACCATGGCATTTGGCACAACAGCAGAAGTCCGTGATGCATGCAGAAACGTTCACCGCATGCATGGAAGGGTAAATGGAGTGCTGCCAGGAGACCATGGAACCTCCTCCGTACCTGGAGGCTCTGAATATCGTGCACAGGACAAGGAACTCGCCCGGTGGGTCCATGC
>DAIDIX010000304.1 GCA_027451645.1 Candidatus Dormiibacterota bacterium
TTGCAAAATGCAGCATAATGAGCAAAAAGTGACAAAAGAGGACATTCCAAAGTCTCCCAAAATGCGGGGGAACTCCATATGTGCATTGTCCGTTGAGTGTCCTGTGGTACTTCGTACGCTCAGTTCATGGAAGAACGACATACTTCACCAGTGCAGCCCGACGGATCCGTGGCATTCTATGTACGAGCTCGATTGGAAGCTGGCCATTTCCCAGTCAGGGAGTATCCATCGCGGGAGTCCGCAACATTCATTGCAGAGTGTCTTGCTGCACGGCCACGGGTGAAGGGTTGCCTTGAAGCACCCCATGAACACCGTATGATCCAGCAGATTGAGGTGTATTCCGTCACGAAGCATGCTCGTGGAGAGAGGGTGCTCGAGGTGGAGCATGTTCTTGACCGGTTCGTGCCTGCACAGAATGGGACACTTGAACGTGCTGCAGTCGAGGCAGTATCTCTCGGCTGAAGTCCGTGCCCTGTTGGCATTGTTCGTGTGGAGTGGACAGTGTGGAGTGTGGCAGAATGAAATTCTGATCATCTGCGGGCGGGAGTAGCTCAGTTGGTAGAGCATTTGCTTCCCAAGCAAAGGGTCGCGAGTTCGAGTCTCGTCTCCCGCTCCAGTACACACCAGGCTATGCGCACCAAGAGTCAACGGAGACTGATGCTGCTGAACTTCAGAGAATGGTGGTTCCTTCGGGCAGTCCAACACGGCCAGTAATGAGCAGCAGCAAGTCTGCAGCATGTTCTCTTCGTGCAGCAATACGGCCAGCAAGCTCACATGCTGAGGCAATTCCGTCCCGGAGCTGTTCAGGAGGGGGAATTGACAGTGCACGGGCAAGATCACAGCCATGCACTGCAAGCTCGAAGGTTCTCGTTGGCAGATATGCAGAAAGAGGCATTGGTCCAATGGGAGTGCCAAGGAGTGCTGCTCCATCAGTGGTCTGCACCTTCCCCGCAACACGTGTCACAAGTGCAGCAATTGATGCTGCTGGATCATTCCCGAGCATATGCCCTGCCTCAATCCCGCGAGCTGCAATTGCTGCATCCTGATCGCGTTTTCTGTCCGGATCGGACATGCCAGCAAGTGCGTGCAGAAAGTACTCAACAGGATCATCAATGACAGGACCTGAATTCTCCCGTGCCAAGTAGTCTTCAACAGTGGAGATGGCTCTGCTTGCATGGCCCACGAGATCCCGAATTGTCCAGATTCCAAGTGCATGGGATTCCCATGAATCGTGTGGAATTTTCCTGACGAGTTCGAGGAATCCGTTTGCTCCCCTGATGAAGGCGGAGCGAACGTCAGTTGGGGGCATGTTCTCGGACATGGACAACTCCCTGCCTATTGCACACAGCTCTTCAGTATCAGGGTGATGCTGTTGCTGAGAGACATCACCATTTTCGCTTAACAGCCACACACATCCTTGCCATTGTCCCCGGGATGTCCGCGAGGTGCTCGGTACGATAGTAGGGACGATGCCTTCTCTACTTCTTTTCAAAGTCCTCGATGCCCAGGCGAAGCCACCATATCACAGTGCTGGCCGCAATCCCTACGATCTGCCTGAGGGGAGCACGCCAGGGAAGTGGACTGCATCAATACGTACTCCGAAGGTCCATCTCCGCGGATATCACCTGACAAGGGACCCCGCTCTCTACTGGAAAGGAAACAACCGGCTCTTTGTAGCTCAGGTTCAGGGTGAGACGGATATTGCAGGTGACAAGGTGGCTTGTGAATCCGTGAGACTCATCGAGGAAGTCACTCCAGAGTGGAGTCTCCTTCCGCTGTATCCTGAGATTCGGGCACTTCTTGCATGGAGATGGAGGATTGCAAATCCTGATGAGTCCACGCCTCCCAAGTGGGCGAATCTGTCACGGCTCAACATTTCACGGGCAAAGCTTTCCCGGATTGTACTGTCAGGACTCCGGTG
>DAIDIX010000305.1 GCA_027451645.1 Candidatus Dormiibacterota bacterium
GATGTCGCAGCTGCGAAGCCAAAATAGGCAGTGCAGTTCCAGTCTGCCAGTGATACCGGACCGCTCACTACCTGATATACTGATTAGCAGTCGGCACCACCGAGTGCCAAAACCACAGATTGCCAATATTCGAGTTGGATAATGGAGGAGTAAACATTATGAAGCTTCGTCCTCTTGCAGATCGCGTAGTAGTGAAGCCAGTCGAGCGGGAAGAAACCACCAAGAGTGGAATCGTTCTTCCGGATACTGCCAAGGAAAAGCCACAGGAAGGCATGGTTGAGGCAGTTGGAAATGGCAGGTTCAACGAGCAGACAGGAGCACGTGTGGCCCTCGATGTGAAAGTTGGCGACCGTGTCATGTATGCAAAGTATGCTGGCAGCGAAGTGAAGATTGACAGCACGGAGTATCTCATTCTCTCCGAGCGGGACATCCTTGCAGTCGTTGATGCCAACTAGCAGATTCTTGTGAGTGAAGGGGAAGAACAGCAGTTCTTCCCCTTTTTCATTTCCAGCACTTCCGCGTCACATCAGGCAAATCCGTACAATGGATAGGGTATGAGTGCTGGTGTTGAAGAAAGCCACAAGGCAGTGCATTCTGCCCTCCACCGATCTATGGAACGGCTCAATGATGCCCAGCGGAGTGCAGTTGAGGCACCCTGTGGACCGCTCCTGATCTTTGCAGGTGCAGGAAGCGGCAAAACGAACGTCATTGCCCACCGGATTGCATACCTCATCCTCGAGCATGGAGCAGATCCGCATCAGGTGTGCGCTGTGACCTTCACGAAAAAGGCTGCAACAGAGATGCGGTCACGCATCAGTCTGCTGGTGGGGGATGCGGCTGTGGGGATCTGGTGCGGAACGTTCCACTCCCTGGGTGCATATATCCTGAGAACGCGAGGCCATGTGGCAGGCATCTCGCCCTCCTTTTCCATTTACGATGAGGCAGACCGGCTCCAAGCTGTGAAACGTGCCATGGAAGCTGTTGGCATTGCGAGCAACAAGATGTACAGTCCCCAGACTCTCATCCATTCGATCAGTACAGCAAAGAATGCGTTTCTCACTCCAGCTGCAGCTGAGGCAATCGCTCACACATCGTATGAGCGCACGCAGGCAACAGTGTATGCCACGTATCAGGCAGAACTGGAGCGTGCACGGGCACTGGATTTCGATGATCTCCTCTGTCAGGCCGTCGTGCTCCTTGAGCAGCATGATGGAGTCACAGCAGAACTCGGAGAGCGTTTTCAGCATCTTTTCGTCGATGAGTATCAGGACACCAACAATGCCCAGTACCGGCTCGCGACTCTCATTGCCCAGCTTCACAGGGATATCACTGTTGTTGGGGACGATGACCAGTCAATCTACGGGTGGAGAGGTGCAGACATCACCAACATCCTCTCCTTCAAGCGTGATTACCCTGATGCGACTGTTGTCACACTAGATCGCAACTACCGGTCGACACAGACCATTCTTGATGCAGCGTATGGAGTCATTGAACATGTCGACCAGCGCGCGGAAAAGCGGCTGTGGACAGATGTTGGCAGTGGTGAGCCCATCACCATCTACTCCACCTATGACGAGCGCGATGAGGCAGAGCGTGTTTCCCGGGAGATTGTGCGGCTCGTCCGCCAGGAACATGTTCCTCTCAATGAGTGTGTCGTCACATATCGCACGAATGCACAGTCACGAGCGTTCGAGGATGCATTCCGGAGAAACAACATTCCGTACCGCATGGTCGGCGGAATCCGGTACTACGAGCGGAAGGAGGTGAAGGACATTCTTGCCTACTGCAAGTTTGTTGTGAATCCTGCAGACGTTGCATCGTTTGTCCGCATTGCGAATGTGCCAAGGCGCAAGCTCGGGGACAAGAGTGTTGCAGACATTGTCGTGTATGCGAGAGATCATGGCCTCACCCC
>DAIDIX010000306.1 GCA_027451645.1 Candidatus Dormiibacterota bacterium
AAAGCCTGTTGTCATCGATGACCGGTCAGTCCTGGCACGAACAATTTCCGGCCAGAGTCTCTTCAATGATCACCAGCTTGTATCCTTTATGGATTCTGCAAGCGCCATGTTCCCCGCTGTCCTTGGAACCCATATCATTGCCTACGAATGGCAGTCGGATGGCGTGCTCGCAATATGGACATCATCAGGGTTCAGTGTTGTGCTTGGCCATATGGATACAAGCAGTGCACTCCATACTCTTGCTGCACAGATGGAGGATCTTGTTTCCCTGAAGACAGAGCTCTCATATGCAGCTCCCACGTTCGGGTACATCAATGTGGAAAATACCCAGCAGGTGGCAGTAGGTGGAACACCTGGCATTCCTTCACGGATCCAGCAGGATCTCCTCAATGCAGCCCAGCCACCACGACATGGTGTCGTGAGTGCTGCAGCAGCATCGAACCTTCCCAAGGGTCTTGTGCATGCTGGGGGGAACATCTCACAAGCCTCGCAGCCCGCCTCGTCAGGCTCCGCTGCTCCACAGGGCAAGGGCACGTCTCCAAGTACGCCAGCAGCCACACCAGCACCAACGCCGAATGTCACGTACATTACCATCCCGCAGAATTAGGTCACAGCGCCAGCTTTCGCTACGATAGCAGGGCAGCAGTCTTGCGAGGAGATGGACAACATGACGGGTGAGCTTGGTGCAATCGAGCCAGAGCGCATCTGGGAAGGTGCTGTTCAGTGGGAAGCGCTCCAGAAGGAGCATTGGAAGCACTGGGCAGAACTCACTCCCGATGGAGCTCTTCGGTACCAAACGGGAACTCGTGCAGTGCTCCTCACAGCTCCCCATGCCACCATCCATCAGCGGGATGGTGTGCGGAAGGCTGCAGATCTCCGGACAGGAAGTCTCGTGGAACTGCTCAGTGTGCGTACTGGTGCCAGTTTCCTCGCGACATCAACTGCACAGCCCTTCGATGCAAACTGGGATGTCCCATCCACGCCATTCCATGACAAGCTCAGGGAGCTGTACACTCCGAATCATTTTGTCATCGATGTCCACGGCATGTCTGACAGTCATGGTTCTGATATCTGCATTGCGCTTGGTCCAGCTCCAGGCAGCCGGGCACAGATTGTTGCAGAACGCTTTGCAGCTGCTGCGAGAAAGGCTGGATTTCGTGTATCAGTAAACACACCCTTCGATGCACGACGGACCACAACCATAACCTCATACATTCAGTCCCAGGGTGGAGATGCAATGGAGATAGAGATTGCCCGGCATCTCAGGGAGCCTGACAGGCATCCCGAGGCTGCAGAACGGCTCCTGCAGTGGCTGTCAACCTGTATCAGGGAAATGTGATGCAGGAATTCGGAAACCCGGATGATGCACCGTTCTTTCAGGATCGTGCACAACGGAAGTCGGCTTCGCCACAGCGCACCCTCCTTCGTGCAGCTTCTCTTGCACATGCCTGGGGAATACCCCTTGGAGATGATCCCTCCCGGCTGCCCACCATCATAGTTGTGGGCTCCAAGGGAAAGGGAACGGCTGCAACATACGCTTCAGCTGTGCTCGGTGCTGCAGGTCTTCGTGTTGGCACGCTCACGAGTCCAGGGTATCTCACGAATCGTGAACGCATTCGTGTCAATGGGACCATGCTCTCCCCGTCTTCGTACCATGATCTCAGCACAACACTTGCTGCACTCATTGCACGGGAAGAGAGCCGTCTCCCGAATGTGGGATATCTTGCACCAACCGGTCTCTACACGCTTGCTGCCATGCACTACTTCCGGGAACGGCAGTGTGATGCAGTCGTCCTCGAGGCTGGCATGGGAGGGATCACGGATGAGGTGAGTCTCTTCACGCCGGATGTGGTGGCATTCATGACAGTCTTTGGAGAGCATCTTGGCATTCTCGGCTCGACAACGCTG
>DAIDIX010000307.1 GCA_027451645.1 Candidatus Dormiibacterota bacterium
AGGCCGATGCCCAGGCGGTTGATACCAACTGTGCGATCGAGAGTCCCGCTCCAAGAATCGCACTCTTGAGCTCATCGATCTCCTTCGTGCCGACGAGAGGATGATCGACTTTTGGCACTGGATCCTGCCAGATGAGTTCTTCTTCAGGAACGAGTGTTCCGAGGTACCGTGAACGCGGTCCCATATCGCGATGGGTAAGCTTGAACCACGCACGAGCAAACGCGTCAGTAAACTCCTCAGGATGCTCATGAAACCGCTTTGAGATGGGTCCGTAGATGGGATCCACCTTGAGTGCAAGATCCGTGGTAAGCATGACTGGAGCATGGCGCTTCGAAGGATCATGCGGATCTGGAACTGTTCCCATTGCTTCTGGATTCTTTGGCACCCACTGATGGGCACCTGCAGGGCTCGTGGAGAGTTCCCACTCATAGGAGAACAGGTTGTCGAAAAACCCGTTGTCCCACTTGACAGGATTGTTCGTCCATGCACCCTCGAGGCCACTCGTGTATGTGTCATCTCCCATGCCCGTTCCAGCACTGTTCTTCCAGCCAAGTCCCTGCTCCTCAAGTGGAGCGCCCTCTGGTTCTGCACTCACGAACTTCGCCTCGACTGCACCGTGGGTCTTTCCGAACGTATGTCCGCCAGCTACGAGCGCAACAGTCTCCTCATCATTCATTGCCATGCGGCTGAAGGTCTCTCGGATATCCTTCGCTGCTGCCATGGGATCTGGGTTGCCATTGGGTCCCTCAGGATTCACATAGATGAGTCCCATCTGCACAGCACCGAACGGATTGTCGAGCTCGCGGTCTCCCCTATACCTCTCATCTCCGAGCCACGTAGACTCCACACCCCAGTTCGTATCGTCATCCGGTTCCCAGATATCCTCACGTCCACCACCAAAGCCGAACGTCGCAAATCCCATGGACTCGAGAGCGCAGTTTCCTGCGAGGATGATGAGATCGCCCCACGACAGCTTCTCGCCGTACTTCTCCTTCACTGGCCAGAGAATGCGGCGGGCCTTGTCGAGGTTCGCATTGTCAGGCCAGCTGTTCAGTGGTGCAAACCGCTGGGCACCATGACCACCGCCTCCACGGCCATCCGAGATGCGGTACGTTCCTGCACTGTGCCATGCCATGCGGATGAAGAGGGGACCATAGTGGCCATAGTCAGCAGGCCACCAGGGCTGCGATGTTGTCATGACCTCATTGATGTCCTTCTTCACGGCTTCAAGGTCAAGTGCATTGAATGCTGTCCGGTAGCTGAATCCTCCTCCATACGGATTCGAGAGCGGAGAGTTCCGATGGAGCATTTCCAGATTGAGTCTGTTGGGCCACCAGTCCCGGTTCGACTGGCTACCGAGAGCGGTATGTCCAATGGGGCACTTTGTACGTTCTGCGAGTGCTTCTGCCATGATTTCCTCCTCCGGCACAGACTGTTGTGCCACGCATCATTCCGCATTCTCGAATCGGGGGATTCTTCCCTGTATCTTACTCTCCTGCAGAGTGCTCGCTCTTCTCCGCTTGGAGTAGCTGAATACACGAACTCTTGTCATGCTGGATGCCGAATCGCGTTCCGATTTGAGGAGTGAACGTGCACAACCGCACGACATCACGCGCTCTTGATAGAGGAAGCTGGGTGCTCCAATGCTCACGAAGGATGGTCCTGCTGATATGGCCATTCAGGCAGCGAGATCCCTTCGTTCCCTCGACTGTCAGAGCGTCTGCCCAAACGAAACAGATACGGTCGTAGCATCCGCATGGCCACGTACAGCCCGTCTTGCTGATCCGCTGAGTTCATTCGCACGCACGCTCACCTGGGCGCGACGGAGCCTGATTGATGCTGTTCGGAGTACAGAGCGTGGTGCACTTGCTGGGAGTCCGGATGCAACCTCAGTTCCCTCATGGGAA
>DAIDIX010000308.1 GCA_027451645.1 Candidatus Dormiibacterota bacterium
TAGGTCACCTCAGTCTGGGGAATCTTCGGAGGTGTTGCAAGTTCAGCCACGTTGCGGGAGATGTACTCAAGCTTGATGGCCCGGTTGAGTGCTGCCCGGAGGATTCCTCGCATGTGATTGACACTTCGTGGGGAGAGTCCTCCTGCAAGAGAATCCTTGAGGAGCGCCTCTACCTGCCACACAGTAAGCTTTGCAAGAGCAACCTTACCAAGGGCAGGTAGCACATGGTGGTGAAGGACTCCCGAGTATGAGCGGAAGGTAGTCGGACGGACAGAGAGCTCGATCGAGGAGAGCCACTGCGTAGTGAACTCCTCGAGCGTGATGCCACTGCCAATCGTGTGCAGACCGCGCTCCGCATCGTGGATTGCCTCCATGAGACGGTGCTGCACATCGGCACGCTTTCTGCCATACAGGCTCTTCCGGTGACCGTTGGGGAGGGAGATCCTTGCTTCCCATGTTCCGTTTGCACGCTGACGGATGGATCCTTCATGACGTCCCCTTCTCATAGGAGTGAACCTCCATCCGAAAGTTGGAAGAGAATTCCCACGCTGAGGTGGGAGGTCACACTGACGTCCGTGTGGCAAGTGTTCATCTCCAGCCGATCAACCTTGCCGCCTGAGTTTGTGGTTGTTGCTGACAGGCAGGAGCCACAGTGTGACCGAGTGTGCTGTAGTGAATCCGATAGCCGTGATGGTCGGGGAAGCTGTCGCTCCCGAGAAGGATCGGGGGTAAGATGTTCCATGTAGGTTCCTCCTTATCTAGGAATCTGCCCGGTCCCCGGAGATTGCCGTCTCGCGGGGGCCACCCTTTTATGTGTCAGCCCAAGTATGCAACCGGCTCGCGACAACTGTGTGTCGGGCTTTTGGAACTGTTCTCTCAACTTATGCGGATTAGGCAAGTCACCAGGATGTGCCATCTGCATTGATCACAGCGGTGGAATGCCTGATAATTTGCTCCATGGGCACTGTGTTTGAGAAACCCAATATCGTGGAACGTGCGAACAGCAAGTCTCGCATGGCTATCCTGATATCTGGGGCAGGACTCGCTCTCGTCTTCTGTCTCATCTCGACGTTCATGGTTCTTCCTCTCAGAGGTACGGAGGTAGTACTGCAAAATCTCACAATAACGGGCATTCTTGCAACCTGTGGTTTTCTGATTGCATTGCGGTATGACAGATTTGCAATCATTCTTCTCGCGCTTCCGTTGCTGGTGGTCACCTTTGTTGGCCCAGGTTATTTTCCTCTCGTTGTGTGGGTGTTGCCGAATGCACTGTATGTTCTGGGTATTGTCTATCTGCTCCGAATGAATGCAGTTGATACCCGCTTCTTCATCGTCTGCACTCGGGCATTGAGCAATCTGATCTGGATTGCGCTCGCTATTGGATCAGCATTCCTCTTTGTGGGAGTCTGGTTTTCCTATAACATGTCCCTTGTACCTCAGCCATTCATTATTCCTCCACTTTGGATACAGCTCGTCTGCATTGTATTGTTCGTTGCAGGAATAGCGGGGACCGTTGTCACGACGAAGACTTTCAATAGTCCATCACGCAGGGAGTTCTGGTGGTATCTCGTTTCTTCCGCCTGTGGGGTAATTGGTGCTGGTCTTCTTCTCCGGTTCAGCAACCCATTTGCTCAGGTAGTTTTCATTTGGAGTGCGTTGTGCATCATCAGATTGCTCACATTGGTGAAGCACCTTCCACTTCTCCCTGTGTAGGAGGTCTCTTGAGTCAGACATTCTGCAGCAATGGCACAGCATCAGGGCTCGATTTGGCTCCTGCTTCATAGCATTTCCGCGGATGTTGGAATCGGGCAACTGCACTTCAGCCGATTCATGCAGCCTTGCCATGCTGGAAACGTTCGAGCAAGCGCAATTGGTGCTGATGACGCATGCCAAGAGAGCCGGTAG
>DAIDIX010000309.1 GCA_027451645.1 Candidatus Dormiibacterota bacterium
ATCATGGCAATCTTCATGGGACTCTTTCTCCTCGGAGCAATCATCTTTGTTGTGCTCATCATCCGGGACACCTCCTATCGCCATCCACACCTTCCACAGCGGAGTTCATCTGAGGAAATCCTCGAGGAACGGTTCGCACGTGGAGAGATCGATGAGGAAGAGTTCACAAGGAGGACTGCTGCACTGAGGGAACACCATTCCCGGCAGTAGGCTGCTGTAGATCCTCCCTGCACATTCCCACTCGAGAGACTGGGGTCTATCCCCGTCCACGGACAGGCATGCGCTCCTCATCCTCAAGGGGAAGCATGAGGGTGTCCTGGACATCGTAGAGTGTCTCCATCCATTCGCTGATGGTAAGAGCTGCAAAATTCGTCACACCAGCAGGATGACGCTCAGCATTCACGAGCTCCACAACACGGGTCTGGAGCTCTTGCGGAACATCGCCCTCGTCAACAAGATTCAGCCGCTCGAACTCGTCAAGCAGATTGTCGATGTACCGGATCTTCCGCTTCCGTGCGTACCGCATCTCAATCTCCCTCTGCCACTCGTCTTCGAGAGTCTGAATTGCAACACAGGTTTCCTTGATCATCTGCATGACTGCATCTCCTTATCGGCGCTGACTGGATGGTATGAATGAACCTCTGCTATATGTAGGTATATGTCTGAACGTGAGCTGTCCTCTTTGCCAATGCAGCAATCCGAGGCTGCATACCGTGAACGCTTCCCAAGCGCACGGCTCCTGCTGCTTGACGATGTTCCAAGCACACAGGATCTTGTCTTCCGCCATCTTGCTGAAGGGAGTCCTGACGGGGTTGTTGTCACTGCACTCCACCAGCATGCTGGCCGTGGACGGATGGGGCACCGCTGGTCTGCACCGAGCGGGTCTGCACTCCTCTTCTCGATGGGACTGCGTGTGCCTGCATCAGCGCTTCCTGCCTTGCCATTTGCCACTGGTCTTGCTGTACGTGAAACGATCCTCAGCCTCTCATCTGCCCGCCCTCTGCTGAAGTGGCCAAACGATGTCATCTGCGATGGCAGGAAGATTTCCGGAATTCTCTGCGAGTCGAGGTCGACGGGAAGCGCACTGCTCGATGTCGCACTCGGCATCGGAATCAATGTCAGTGTCCAGACATTCCCTGCATCTGCACGGGGAGCAAGTCTCGACATGTACGCCTCTCCACATCCACCACTTGGCATCGTGCTTTCCCGCCTCATCGAGCATCTTCCTTCGTGGATTGACACCTGTCTGACACAGCCTCTCTCCCTAATACTCGATGACTGGCGCAATGCCGCATATGGCATTGGAGCCGAAGTCACAGCCACCCGTCATGACGGAACCGCAGTCTCTGGCACCTTCCGCGATGTCGACACAGATGGAGCGCTCCTCATCGATACAGTCCGTGGTACGGAACGACTCCTTGCAGCTGATGTCCATCTCGGCCTTCAAACCCCCTCTGTGCCATCGTGAACCTGCCGTATCGGCGGTTCTCTCACAGACTACGGCAGGGCCTGGGACAGTGGACGGACAATCCAGCCCCAGAAAGCATCACGGTGGGCTCTGCCCCATCCCCCCTCGAGGCCCCCTACTGAACCCATCACATTTCCCGTTGTGCAGACTTCCCCCCTGCTATAGGGATAGGCCACTGTTCCAGTACTGGGCAGCAAGAGAAGCACTTGCCTGTCGGCTTTCAGGAATCCTCGCGCGGAGGATGGTGCGGAATCCTGCAAGCACCTCTGGAAATTCCTGGAGAAACGCATCGTAGTCATGGACAGTGGCATCACGGAATTCTCCGATGCCCGACCTCTTCGCAGCACGGCGTGCCGTTCTCTTTACAAGGGATCCCTTCGAACATGAGAGGACAGCTCCATCGGCAATGAGCACATTCG
>DAIDIX010000310.1 GCA_027451645.1 Candidatus Dormiibacterota bacterium
TTCTTTCATCGCTCTCCTCCTTCGTTGGTGGGAGAGGACATTCTATTCTGTCTGCTGTTTGGAGGGAACTCTATGTCTTGCCTGGCTCTGCATGTCATCACGTTGGGTGCGCTGCTGTTGAGTTTTCGCTCATTGGGCTAGTCTCCAAGACCCCTCTCCAGTGATTTCTTGCGGTCTCCCACTTCCAGGTCCGAGACACCATGACGTATTTCGCGTACGTTTCCTACGATTTTCCGAAGCAGTGACACAGCTGCTAGTCCGCCAGCAAGAGTTGCACCCCCGTGTGATGCAGCAGCAAGTGAACTAGCAGCTGCTACAGCACCACCAACTCCTCCTGTCGCAAGTGTGAGTCCTGCAATGCCAGTGGCAATGAGTCCTACTCCGACAACCTTTCGGAGAAATGCACGCTTTGGCACACCACATGGCTGTTCGGGTATTGCCCTACGCTGTTCTGCTTGCGATCCTTTCTGCATCATGCAGCCCTCCGTGTTACAGCAGCAGCAGGAAGTGGCTGCGCATAAGGTGAAACCGATCCGAGCATGTACACCTTGCCATGAAGCTCAACAAAATCAAATGTGATAGCGGATCCGCTTTCAACAGCCACCAGTGTGACAATGGGATGCTGACCAATTGCTGCGAGTGAACTGGAGAGTGCGCTTCCAGCGTTTTCGCGCATGATCTGCAGTCCAGCACTGTTGAGTCCATAGGCATCAAGGAAGTCGACAGCCTTTGATCTGCAGTACGAGACTGCGGATTTCCCGAATCCCATGGCTGTGCTGGAAACCTCACCCACAATGCCACCGAATGCTGCACCTGAAAGGTAGTTGAGGGGATTCCCAATGCTCTGGCCCTGCACAGCAGGAATGAGAAGGCCACTGGCGAGGGTGCCTCCTGCTGCTCCTACACCAAGCTCAGTCAGTCCTTTCAGGGAAACGATGCCATTGAGCTTCGTAATGGCAGGATCTTCGAAAAGTGCCTTTGCAAGCACTGGTCCACCAAACTCTGCACCAAACATTGCACCACCCCAGGCTACTGACTGGAATGCTGAACTTGCTGCATTCTGGTTCCACCACTGCTCTTCCGCATGGAGGATGTTCCCAGGATTGCCGATGTTCTTCAGAAGGGTGAATCCCATTCCAGAGCCAAACTGGAATGCTCCATTGATAAGGATGGATCGGGCAAGTGTTGGCATCCAGCCTGCTGAGCGCAGCCACACTATCTCAGGTGAATCCATGAGACCCTCGATTGCAGTGCTCACAGCACTCGATACTGCACCGAAGGTCTCACTTCCCACCACGAAGTCCGGAAGTAGACTTGAGGCGAAATCAGCAATGGCACTGACGATCCCCGAAAGTGCATCAGCAACACTGCTCACTGTTGCAGCAATGTCAGCAACGAGAGCTCCTACGGCACTGACTTCCGCCGCATCTGCTGCTGCAGCTGCTCCATCGGATATGCCGAAGGTGAAGAACGTGAGACCGATGCCCACAGCAGTCGTTGCTGCAATTGCTGCTGCCATGTCATCGTATTTCGACTGGGCAGAAGCAATCTCATCAGCTATGGAACTGAGCTGTCTTGAAACCTCGCTGCACTGGTGGGAGATGTTGGGAAGTGCAGACTCATACTTCCCCCAGAAGTCTGCGAACTGGCTTGCAGCTGGTCCCTTCCAGCTGCAGTCCGAGGTTAACCACTGAACAAGCGAGCAGAGTCCCCGGTCTATGTCGTCGAGCGATGAGGCGAGCGTATTCCATGACTGGGCAGCTGCACGAATGCCATCAGGATTGCCACTGGGACGTCCAGG
>DAIDIX010000311.1 GCA_027451645.1 Candidatus Dormiibacterota bacterium
TTGAGCTCTTTCCAAACAGAAGAAGACCAATTTCACCGCCGAGAAATGAACCGATGAGTGCTGAAATGATCCGGACTGCAAGTGCAGATCCTGTTGCAGAACGGGCAAACGTGTAACCGATCACAATGCCAATGACGAGAAATGCGACTACGTGAAGCATGGAACTATACTCCGTAAGGACAGCAGTGATGAGCACCAAGGGTGCACTTCACATATCCTACGCTCTTGGAGTCAAAATGGTGCACGGATAGACCTGTTCAGGCAGTTGGGGGAAGGGCTGGAACAGGACCACGCAGCACAGAAGATGCATAGTTCCTGCTGATGATGTCAGGGAGATTCCTTTTCCACACCTCGATACGAAGACTGCCAATGCCATATGTTGTCACAGGCGGGCCAAAGACGCGGGCAAGCGTTGCAGAGGTAAGACCATATCCCGCTTCCCGGGGGTTGACGATGACGAACCAGGTGCCAGACGCTGAAGGTTTGGTGAACCAGGATTCATCCGCAAGGAAATGCTGGGGCACAATGAGTGAGGGATTTCCGTAGGCGAAGACTGGTGCTACGAAAACGCGGTTTTTGGAAGCGACAGTCACGGCAGCTGCATCCCAGTAGTCTCCAAACCCTGCTGTCAGCTTATGGGAAGCAAGGAATGCTGCAACAGTAGCAGGGGAAGAGGTTGAGCGGTGAACAGCGGGAGCATATCCTGCGAGGAGAGTCCCTCCAACAAGCACGAGACCAGCAGGAAGGACCCAGGGCGCAAGGGAGCGGGAGAGCAGCCATGAGGCACTGTACGAAGCTGCTACCGGAAAGGCAATGACGACAGCAAGGAGAACGTACCGCTCCGTTCCTGGCTGGAGCTGCTCGCTTGTCAGGAGAGCGAGGGTCGTTATTACGAATGCAAGGGAGAGAAGGGATTCTGTCTCGGAAGAGGATCTGTTGCGGAGCCATGCGGAAAATGCTGCAAGAACTGCAATGACTACACCAAGAAGCACGATGCCGTGTGCAAGTTCAACAAGGGTAGCAATGCTCCGGATGCTGCCACCCCAGAAGGAGGAGCCGGAAACCATAAAGAGATAGGAGATATACCGGCCAACCAGTCCGGGAACAGATCCGAGTGATGTGAAATGCGCAAGTGGCTGCAGCGCTGTGAATCCTCCAAGGTGGTGGACAGCAACTGGGAGTGCAAGTCCAGCAACGAGTGCAGCAAGAACTGTGCTTCCTTCAAGAATGCTCAGGGAGGAGTGCGTACGCATGACAGCCTGCCGTGCGAAGAGGAGAAGAAAGGGGAGATCGAAAAGGAAGACGGCAAAGGGGTCGCTCGCAGTAGTGAGGGCAAGAAGTATGCCAGCTGCTGCAGCAAGCAGTCGACGTGAGCGAAGAGATGCCTGATCTCGCATGAGTCGGAGAAGAAGCCACGAGACGAGGATGCCAATAAGAGTTGCAACATGTTCGATGAACACGATGGTGATTCCCGGATAGAGACCTGCACATGAGGGGAAGAGGATGAGAGGGAGAACGATGAGCGTAATTGTTCTGCGTCGAGGAGCATTGACCTCCCCGTATCGTGCATGCCAGAGCATGAGGACCGTGAAAATGCTGAAGAAGAGGGGCGGGACGATATGGAAGACGCGGTCGGAAATGCCAAGGAGGGAAATGGCGATCGCATAGATGGGAATGCTCGTGAAGAGGAAGTTGTCTGCAGGGAGAACCCATCCATGGAGGAGTAGATTGCCATGGCGCAGTGCATTGGCTTCGAGAAGGATCGATGCCTGGTCAGAAGTGATGGGAACATGGAA
>DAIDIX010000312.1 GCA_027451645.1 Candidatus Dormiibacterota bacterium
GAATGGAGAGATACCGAGTGGACTGTACCCAGCATCCTGGGTAAATCCTACTACTGGGCTTCCCTACCAGTTTGACTTCGGTTTTGTGGGATCCACTGGCGGAAGCACTGACATCCATGAAGTGAACAATGTTGTCGCTACCTCAAATGGTCCAACTCCCGTGCTTAGCACTGCAATTTCGACGAGTCCAGGAAGTGTCCAGAATGGCCAGACCCTCACCTATACTGCCAATGTTTCGGTGTCCGCGAGTGGTGCAGCAGAGTCCGATCCCATCTATGTTGCTGACACGTTTCCTGCTGGAGAAACACCAACTGCGACAGGACTTGGGGGCACGAACTGGACCTGTTCGATTACAGGTCAGACAGTGAACTGCACGTATGCAGCAGGCACCTATGCTCCTGGAACTGCACTGAGCCCGCTTGCCATGCCAGTCGTGATTGGATCGCCAGGCGGGACGAATTTTACGGATACCTACTTTGCATCATCGTATGATTCGTATGGCAGCAACTCCACTGCCTCGATCACTGTAGCAGCCTCACCACAGACTGTTTCTTTTACGAGCACAGCACCATCTGGTGCGACGGTTGGTGGTCCAACCTACACGGTGACTGCCTCTGCCACATCAGGACTCACTCCTGCTATTACCGTTGATGCGTCAAGCTCATCTGTCTGTTCCATCACTGGCAGTACAGTGAGCTTCACTGCTATTGGCACATGTACGCTTGATGCCAATCAGGCTGGAAACGCAGCATTCCTTCCTGCAGCGCAGGTGCAGCAGGCATTTTCCGTTGGTATAGGAAGCCAGACCATAACAAACACCAACCCAGCGACTGCAGGTTCAGTTGGAGGAACATTCACGCCAGCTGCTACTGCATCGTCAGGACTTCCTGTGACAATCACAGTGGACAGCAGCAGTTCTGCAGTCTGTTATCTGAGCGGGGGAGTTGTCTACTATCTTGCTGCTGGCACATGCCTTCTCGACTACAACCAGCCTGGCAACGCGAACTACCTTCCTGCCCCGCAGATTCAGGACAGCATTACCGTTTCTCCAGCAAGTGGAACGCAGTCCGATACCACAACGCTTACTGTTGGTACAAATCCCATCACATATGGGAACGAGCAGGTGGAGATACTCACTGCCAATGTCACCCGGACATCGGGAACAGGGCGGCCAGCCGGTTCTGTGGTAGTTACCCAGGGTGCTACTACGGTATGCGTGATATCACTCACAACCAATGTTGGAACAACAGCTAAATCTGGAACATGCACACTTGCTTCAGGTGTACTCAATGCATCCGGTACAGCATATACTCTGACAGCCGCATATGGAGGAAATGCTTCATTCAAGCCATCCTCAGGTACAGGCTCTGTCACAGTCAACCCGGCAGCACTGCAGATTACTGCCTCGAGTCCCTCAATGACGTACGGCGGTGTCGTTCCAGTTGTGACTGCCTCGTATACAGGTTTCGTGAACGGAGACACATCCTCAAATCTTTCGACAGCGCCAACGTGCTCAGCTGCTGGAGGGAGTACACCAGCAGTCGGAACATACGCGACAAATTGCAGTGGAGCAGTGGATGGCAACTACACCATCACGTACATCAGCGGAACGCTCACGGTCACGAAAGCAGCACTGCAGATTACTGCCTCAAGTTCCTCAATGACGTACGGCGGAGTCGTGCCCGCAGTAACTGCTTCATACGTTGGGTTCGTGAATGGAGACACATCCTCAAATCTTTCGACAGCGCCAAC
>DAIDIX010000313.1 GCA_027451645.1 Candidatus Dormiibacterota bacterium
TCATGAGAAGGCCCTTGCAAAAGAGGGACGGGATCGAACTCCCGAAAGCTTCTACCTCAACGGTTTACAAAATTGCTCCCTGTATTGTTGGCTGTGATTCGCATGCAGACATTTGCGATTGCCCAGGATTATAGGCAGAGAGTTGGGTTGCTGTGAGTGTCAGGTTGTGGCAATGACAGTGTTCTTCCCTGATCTGAACCTGAGAAATAATCCACGATGGCCGATCTAGGCGTAATGTCCTCACACGTTGTTTAGACGCGAGATAGGGGCTTTTCCACCTAACGCGATCGATACAATTCCCTGCAGGGTACATGCTCATCGACTACAGCATTGTGCACTGAGTCGATTGCAACACAAATGTCATACCACTCCGTATGGCTTCCTCCTCAGTTTTTCAGCGAATTGCCGCTCCTCGATGCACAATCACAAAAATTGGTTCTTGAGATCCGATATTGTGATTTGTCTTGTGCAGTTGCAGTTTTCACAACGCTGTTGTGTTGCAGTAACAGTCCTATCTATGGGTATTGTGCAGCAGCATTCTTCCTCCACAATCCAATTCATAGATATCCGCAATACCAATGGAGGAAGTGCAAACCACCTCACCGCTCTTGGGATTTCAGCGTGGATACGCAAGCATTCCACTCCGCATCCCGAACAAGAAACCGTTCAAATCGTGCAGTGCACAGTCGATCAAGATATGGCATCGCACATCGCTGCTGCTGGTATTTTCTGTGAACGGATTGTGCAAGCACAGCGTCTGCTGCAGAGATGAGCTAATTCGCTTCAGCCTACATCACATCTAACGTCCTACCAGGGAGATTCCACCATGGCCCATCCATTGTCAATTGCGCACCTCATGCGTCAGCGAACTAGAGCTGCGTATCCTGCTCTCGATGGGAGGGCACAGTGATGGCTCTCATCCACCGATCCCCGTATCGTCGCCTCTATCTCACTGCTCTTGTATGCAGTGCTGCAGTGGCTGCAGACATCCTCTTCCTGTGGTCAAGCTGCACAGTGTCTGGCTGCGGGTCCTTCCACTCCTCCATCTGGGCACGGATACTAGTTCTCATTGTTCCGCTTCTCGTCATCGTGATACAGGGATGGAAAGCAGTCCATGAGGAGAATCATTCCTCCTCCTTGCTGGGAAACGCGATGCCATGGCTCTTCATGGGAACACTCGTCTCGGCCTGGTCTCTCGCATATGTTCCAGGCAATACGCAGTCACAAACCATGATGAGCGAATCCATGGTCATGCCACTTGTCGTCCTTTTCAATGCAGCAGTCATTGTGGCGACCTGGTGCTGTGTGCTAGCAGTGATCGGGCTCCAGCGAGTTCGCCAGCACCTCTCCCAGTACCTCCGAAGCTCACATGGCATGTGGTGGTTCTCAATCTCATCAGGCCTTGCTCTCGTGTGCACCTGGCTCATTGCAGCAACTCCTGCCTTTGGAGCGACTGGACTTGACGTGTACCCGCATGAGCCCGGAACCCCCCTTCCGACTACATTTGTGTCAATCAACGAATGCTCCGATGCACGGATGGTCCACTGCTGGATAGTTGCTCAGCATGTTCCAGAGGGCGCATCGTACAACTTTGCACCAGGAGTGTATACCATCGAGAACGCTCCACCGAAAGGATACTCCTGCCCGGGAACACTACCAACACCTTTCCAGCTGTATCCATTCGAACGCATCCAGGTGTCATATCTGCAGGTCAACTGCCGCAAGCTCCCTTCCCCAGCAGTGAAACGTCA
>DAIDIX010000314.1 GCA_027451645.1 Candidatus Dormiibacterota bacterium
CGCAGCAGCATTGCACCTAGAATACCAATTCATCTCGCCCTGAGCACCACGAAATTCCATGCAGGGGAAACGGCAGGACGTCAGGGGTGTTACGCTTCCTGCGGCTTCAGGGCATTTATCTTCGCACGGACGCCTGCAGCATCCTTGAAGTAGTCCGCATTCAGTGAAATATATTGTGACCTGTCATCGGGAAGCTCATCGTCTGCATAGATCGCATCCACGGGACAGGGGTCGACACATGCTCCACAGTCGATGCACTCTTCAGGATCGATGAAGACCATGCGGTCCTCATCTACCTCATGGATGCAGTCCACAGGACAGACATCAATGCACGACTTGTCCTTCACATCGATGCACGCTTCAGTGATCACGTACGTCATGGTTCTCTCCCTAGAGCCTCTACAGTGCACTTCAAGTGTAGCAAGTCCCGTGTGGCGGTTCCTGTCCGTGACGGAACGCTACCGGGGAACTATAGGCACACGTGCTCCAGCCATTTCCTCAGCAAGACTGGAAAACGTCTGTGTACTTGGCCTGGGAGTCCGCTCAAGCGTACTCCGGTCCACAGAGAAGAGGCCGAAATGCTTTCCGTACCCCTCATGCCACTCAAAGTTGTCGAGAAGACTCCAATAGCAGTAGCCGAGTACTGGAATCCCATTTGCACGCACCCTCCTGACTGCACCAAGATGCTCCTCGAGATACTGGGCCCGAAGTACATCAGTGGGATCCGCAACACCGTTCTCCGTGACGAGAATCGGGAGGTGGTAGGTATCCCACGAAGAAATGAGAATGGACTCGAAGAGGAGCGGGTCAATGGCAAGCGAATTCTCGGATAGCGGATATCCCCTTCTCGGCTTCACCTCTGCTCCACGAAGCGAGAGGTGCACCTCCTCACCCGTGTAGTGGTTGATTCCGAGGTAATCGAGAGAACCACGGAGACCGTACACCTCCTCACCACGGCCTATTGGCGGCAGGAGCCTGCCTGTACGGCATGCCTCCATCATCCAGGAGTTGAAGAGCCAGTCCATGGAAGCTGCTGCTGCTGCATCAGTGGGAAGCATGGGGTTTGCAGGCTGGAATGGACGGATATGGTGGGCAAACGACACATGCGCAGTCCACCCATTCCGGGCTGCAACATCACGGATCGCCACTGCGCCTGCTGCATGCATCCGTGCAAGCTTGGCAAACGCTTGGATCGTCTTCGGAAGGGAATGTTCCTGTGGCGGCCAGTAGCCATAGAGGTACGCCATCACAGCAAGGACATTCGGCTCATTGAGCGTAAGCCACCATGTCACAATATCCCCGAGTGCTGCCACGCATGCTGCAGCATATCTCGCAAATGCATAGGGTACATCGTCTGCAAGAATCCCTCCCCTGTGCGACAGCCACACGGGAAGGGTGAAGTGGTGAAGCGTGACAATCGGCTCGATTCCCCGTTCCCTGCACGCTGCAATGACCTTGCGGTAGTGCTCAAGGGCCTTCGCATCGATGACTCCTTCATGTGGCTCCACCCTGGACCACTCAATGGAGAACCTGTAGGCATTTGCATGGAGACCAGCAAGGCGATCGAGATCCTCCTCATACCGGTGATACGTGTCGCATGCGATTCCCGATCTGCTCCGATCGGCAATTGCCTCGGGGTGTGTCTCTTCGAAGACTGTCCAGTCATTGACGAGATTGCCCTCGACCTGGTGGGCAGCATCAGCACAGCCAATCATGAACGGAACTGCATCAAACCATTCCATGCCTTT
>DAIDIX010000315.1 GCA_027451645.1 Candidatus Dormiibacterota bacterium
AATGCAGCACTCGCTCTCGAGGAAGTGAAGAAGAGGCCGCTCTACTCAGCGGAGATGAAGCGGACAGCCCGGCAGGAGGATATGCCTGTCCTCCAGGAAGAGCAGATCACACGGTAAGTTCAGGCGACTCCATCTGGGGCTTCGCAGCGTGCGTGTGGTGGAGCAGGGACATGCGGGGGCGGAGCCTGGCATTTCGTGCAAGGAGTGCGGATAGCAGCTCCATCACGCCATAGCCCTTCTCGCTCACTGTGACATACTGGGCAAGCTTCTGCGTTCCGGGTTCAGCATTCTGTACAGCGACAGTCATGCCAAAGGGTGTGGAGGAGCGGTCGAGCATGTCATGGTCATTCTCGCCATCCCCGATCGTTGCACATCGTGAAGGGTGAATGCGGAGTTCGCGGAGTGCATGCTGGATTCCTGTGAGCTTTGATACTCCGCTGGGAACGTACATGACACTTGTCGTACCGAAGATGCGGTGGAGCTTCGCAGACGCATGTCCAAGGACTGCCTCGATGTCTGCAGTACGGCTTTTTGGTGCACTGATGCAGCCGTAGCCGACAGTGAGATCTCCACCAAGGGCTGTCCGGAGCCTGTCAACCAGGAGCGGTGACGGTGGCGTGGTGAGTAGGGTGACATGGTCCGTGTGGGGATCCCACATGACAGCGCCATTCTCGGCAACGATCTTGTCGAAGATCCGGAGCTTTTCAGGATCATCAATTCCGGATGGTCCAACGAGATACGGCAGCGTTCTTCCTGTGGCAAGGATGAGAGTGTTTCCCTGCGCCTTCCATGCCCGAAGCGCATTCCAGACCTCTTCAGGAACAGTGTTCGGCTGGGCAATGGTCAGGGTACTGTCGAAGTCAGTGATGACGACATCGATAGGTGTACGCGGAATGTGAGAGCTTCGACGAAAGAAGGACCGCATACAGAGTATTGTGCGGTTTTCGGGCAGGAAAGGGAAGTGGATGACCGCAGCGTGACATACCACGGTACGATGGGATAAGGAGGACGATATGGAAACGCGTGTGCGGATTGTCGGACGTGGAGTGGAATCAGCATCCGGTCCTGAGGCCTCGAGCCGTTCAGGAAAGGATGCTGCTGCACCAGCTAGGCTGCGACGGGAGCGCAGGTCATCCCGCGCACTCCGCGAGGAGCAGGCATGGCGTGATGACATTGCCATTGTCCAGGCGTTTGTTGTCGCTCTCCGGAAGAGCGGGGTTCTTGAGACTGCAGCTGCAAAGACCCTGGCTGATGAGTGCAGAGCGCTCAAGGACGAGGCGAAGCGGGGGACTCTTTCTCCCCCAGAGTATGAGTCAGAGCGGCTGGGCTCCATCCTGGACAGGCTGCAGGAACGCGATGCTGAGGCTGGCGCGCTCGTTGCCTGGCAGATGAATGATGCTGATGTTGCCTCCGCCAGGCTACGCCTTGTGTCGAGACGTCTCTCAACGAGGCTCATCGCTTCTCTCATCGATGTTGAGGAGTCACTCATGCAGATTGCGAAGGGACACCGCACAACTCCCGTAGCAGTCCATGTCGCTGGTTCCCATGGCACCATCACCTCGATAGCTCACATCATGCTCGGCTTTGCGGACATCTTCCAGCATGATGTCGAGCGTCCCGGCGTACAACGCCTACGCCGAGCAGGTGCTGATGCCGGCCATGGACCAGGCCGCGCTGGCCGAGATCAAGTCACTCGAGGCGAGCGGGGACACCGGGAACCCGAGGTACATGGAGCTGCTGAACGAGC
>DAIDIX010000316.1 GCA_027451645.1 Candidatus Dormiibacterota bacterium
CATTTCCTGTGACCCTTCCGGAATCCTATCCCACTGAGGAACTCCGGAATGTCACGGTAAACACAACAGTGCAGCTGGTGGGAGTGAAGGAAAGGACACTTCCTCTGCTCAATGATGAGCTGGCAGTCAAGGATGGACATGCGGAGAATCTTGATGGTCTCCGTGCACACTATCGATCTGTCATTGAGAACCAGAAACGCCAGCAGAACCAGGATGCATTCGAGCAGTCCGTGGTGGAAGAGCTTGACAGGACAGTCAAGGTGGATCTCCCCGAGGTCATGGTTGAGCTCGAACTCGACCAGTGGCTCTACGATACGGCAATGCGCTTCAGCCAGCTCGGCATTCCATTCGAGCGGTACATGGAGTACACGAATGCTACGCCAGAGCAGTGGAAGAGTGAGCGGCGTGAGGAAGCCACGCAGCGTGTGAGGGTCCGTCTCGCACTCGACGAGATTGCAAAGCGTGAGGGTGTCGAGCTTGACGAGACAGCTGTTGAGGCAGAAGTTGCACGACTGGCGGAGGGCCAGAAGGCAACTGCCGAGGATCTTGACAGGCTGCGCCAGATGACTCGCCGCCAGCTTCTCCGACAGGGTGCACTCAACCGCATGATTGAAATTGCGCGTGGAGAGGAATAACTGGTACAACACCAAACGGCAGCTGAAGGAATCCGATACAATGACTGAAATGAATACACAGATCAACAACCTTATCCCCATGGTTGTGGAGTCAACCAACCGCGGTGAGCGAGCCTTCGACATCTACTCTCGGCTGCTCAAGGACCGCATCATCTTCATCGGAACTCCCATTGATGACCAGGTCGCAAATGTGGTCATGGCACAGCTCCTGTTTCTCGAAGGAGAGGATCCTGAGAAGGACATCATGCTGTACATCAACTCGCCAGGTGGATCGGTCTATGCTGGACTTGCCATCTACGACACGATGCAGTATGTGAAGCCCCGAGTGGGTACGATCTGCATGGGACTTGCAGCATCGATGGCTGCCATTCTCCTTGCTGGTGGTGCGAAGGGACTCCGGTACAGCCTTCCCAATGCACGGATCATGATCCATCAGCCATCAGGCGGCTTCCAGGGGCAGGCTACAGACATTGAAATCCATGCCCAGGAGATTCTCCATATCAGGAGGCGCATTGACGAAATTCTTTCGGAGCATACGGGCAAGTCTGTAGAGATTATCCACCATGACTCCGAGCGCGACTACTTCCTCACTGCTGATGAGGCAAAGGAGTATGGCCTGATTGATCAGATCATTGTTGGCAAATCCGCACTGCTTCCAACTGGGGATGGAAAGGCAGCCCCCCAGGCTGGGAAGGAGTAGGTTCTCCTGCTGCGTATGGCCTGATCTGCTGGATGCCCGAAACCGGGTGTTGAAGAGTTGCATTTCAGGGGTATGAAACAATTGCGTCGCCTCCTATGCTTCGGAAGGGATGCGTATTACCATATAGAGAAAGATCAACTGCAGATCGAACATGTGAGGTGTCACCATGACCGAGAGGGATGATCGACGTAGGCAGACCCGGTGTTCCTTCTGCGGCAAGGGTCAGGACCAGGTTCGAAAGCTCGTTGCTGGTCCGGGAGTCTACATCTGCGATCAGTGCATTGATCTCTGCCAGGAAGTTCTTGAAGAGGACAGGTCGAGTGGAACGCAGAAGAGAAAGAAGACCACTGCTACTCCGACTCCAAATGTCATCTATTCAACTCTCAATCAGT
>DAIDIX010000317.1 GCA_027451645.1 Candidatus Dormiibacterota bacterium
CTCCTCTTCTTCCTTGCAGGCACTGCAGCTGGCGCCCTTGCTGGCGGCCTTACAGTGCAGAAGCGGCTCGGACGACCGATCACTGCAGCTGGCTTTGGAGTATCCTCCATCACCCTCCTTGCTGTCGCATCCTCTCCTGTTCCCGCTCCCTGGATTCTCCTTGCAGCAGGCCTTGCTATTGGCATCACGATTGCACCGCTCACAGCTTCGCTTCTCGAATGGACTCCTGGCACACTCCATGGAACAGCAAGCTCGCTCCTTGTCATGTCACGGCTTCTTGGCATGGTCATCGGGCTTGGACTTCTCACCACCCTTGGACTCCACGTCTTTGCTGTCGCAACTTCTGCAGTCCCGTCTCCACTCGTTCTCTGCCACGGAGCGCCAACCTGCTCCCTCTATGAGCAGAAGGTGCTCCATGCCCTCCAGGAGGAGATGCGCAGCATCTTCCTCGCAGCTTCTGGCATTGCTGGTCTCCTCACTGCACTTGCATGTGCAACCATCCGGCTGGGATTCCCCGCTGTCACGGAAAATCCCGGACAATAGGTCCATGCACGACACACACGCGCCAGCTTCACCCACAGCACTTGAACCTGTGATTGCAGCAATCCGGTCTGCTGCTGCTTCGTGCACTGGCGAGGTGTACCTTGTTGGCGGATATGTGCGGGATCTCCTTCTTGGTCATCCCGGCAAGGATATCGACTGTGTTGTCGTTCATGGAGATCCAGTTGCGTTTCTCACTGCTGTGGCAGGAGAACTTGGCTGGAGTGCTCCAGTCGTCTTCGAGCGGTTCGGTACAGCCCAGATTCGCAGCGATCAATGCATTGTGGAAGCTGTTCGTGCACGGTCAGAGTCCTACGATCCCACCTCCCGGAAACCGACTGTCAGGGAAGGGAGCCTTGAGGATGACATCTGGAGACGTGACTTCACAGCGAATACCCTCTGCCAGGCAATGGACGGGTCGATCCTCGACCTCACGGGCAGGGGACTTGCGGACTGTTCTGATGCCATCCTCCGCACGCCACTTGATCCCGAGGCAACCTTCGCAGAGGATCCCCTCCGGATGATCCGGGCAGCACGGTTTGCAGCACAGCTTGATTTCACACTTGCTCCAGGCGTGCTTGAGGCCATACGGAATGTGTCAGGGAGAATAGGGATCGTAAGCATCGAACGCATAATGGTCGAGCTCCAGCGGCTCCTCCTTTCCGACATGCCCTCACGGGGACTCCATGTGCTTGATGAGGGGAATCTCCTCCCGTACCTCCTTCCCGAGCTCGTCCATGCCCACGGTGTGGAGCAGGGGGGATACCACAGCTACGATGTCTTCGAGCACACCCTCCATGCCATTGATGCCACTCCAAAGAACCTTGTCACACGGCTTGCTGCACTCTTCCATGACATTGGCAAACCTGAAACCCATGTCCTTGGACCCGGCGGGAAGCACACGTTCTACGGCCATGCCCAGGCGGGTGCAGCAATTGCAGTCCGGACGCTTGAACGACTCCGCATGAGCCAGGATGTCGTCCACTCCGTATCCAGGCTCGTCGCACTCCATCTCCGGCCAATCCAGTATTCCGAGGAAGAGTTCTCAGATGCTGCAGTCCGGAGACTCATCCGCGATGCAGGGCCCCTTCGGGATGAGCTGATAGATCTTGCGATTGCTGATACCCGTGCATCCCCTGCAGTGCGCGGTAAATGTCCTCGTCGCCGTCGTAGGTGGTGAGCA
>DAIDIX010000318.1 GCA_027451645.1 Candidatus Dormiibacterota bacterium
CAGCAGCGACTGCACCTGCTGCACCAAGCACAATGCTTGCACCAACGCCCACAATTGTCCGCTTCTTCACTTTGCAACCTCCGCCAAAGGTATGGTGCGCAAACGTCTGCTGCACATGTTTACGCTGGGGAAACTCAAGCGCGCCCAGAAGGATTTGAACCCTCGACCTTCTGATCCGTAGTCAGACGCTCTAATCCGCTGAGCTATGGGCGCATAGGCTTCTTGATGCAGTGTACACCCTTTCCTGCGGTACGATGATTGATATCCCACATGGCTGTGAGCCCTATGATTCCTACTTGGGAAGGAAGGTTCAACTACAGGAGGCACCACAGTGGCACAAACCCCGTCTGCTACTGTGCTCGATGAGCACGATCTATCATCTGTCGCACAGTTTGCAACCCAGCTCAGGGTCGACAGCATACGTGTGAGCACCCATGCTGGCTCAGGACATCCAACGTCGAGCATGTCTGCAGCTGACCTCATGGCAGTGCTCTTTGCCCGGCACCTCCATTATGATTTTGCACAGCCAAAGAACCCTGACAATGATCACCTCATTTTCTCAAAGGGTCATGCCTCACCCCTTCTCTATTCCCTCTACCGGGGTGTAGGAGCAGTAACGGAGGAGGAGTTTCTCACATACCGCACCTTCGGCTCCAGGCTCGAGGGCCACCCCACACCCATCCTTCCATGGGTGGATGTTGCAACCGGTTCTCTTGGACAGGGACTCCCCATTGCTGTGGGCGTGGCACTGGCACTCAAGGAGATCGAGCACAGGCAGGCCCACGTATGGGTGCTCTGCGGTGACAGCGAACTCACAGAGGGCTCAATCTGGGAAGCGTTCGACAAGGCAGCACTCCACAATCTCGACAATCTCACTGTCATTGTTGATGTCAACCGCCTTGGCCAGCGGGGAGAAACAGAACTTGGCTGGGACATTGAATCGTATGCACGACGCATGGAGTCTTTTGGACTCTATACGCTTGCCATCGATGGACACAATCTCGGTGAAATCGATGAGGCGTTCACGGAAGTGAGTGCTGTGCAGGGACGGCCAACAGTCATCCTTGCAAAAACCATCAAGGGGAAAGGTGTTCCCGAGATCGAGAACAAGAATGGCTGGCATGGGAAGGCTCTCCCGAAGGACATGGCAGATGCTGCCATTGCAGAGCTTGGGGGCATGACAAACCACATTGTCACCCCGCATGCTCCGTCCCCGGGAGCTCCAGCACTCAGTGCGCCTCCATTTGCTGGCCATGCACTTCCCACATACCAGGTAGGAAGTGCAGTCCCGACGCGGAAGGCATTTGGTGATGCACTTGCTGCCCTTGGCGACAACCCATCACTCGTTGTCATCGATGCAGAGGTGGGAAACTCCACCCACACGGATGAGTTCGGCACTGCGTATCCTGACCGGTTCTTCCAGACGTATATTGCTGAACAGCAGATGGTTGCAACGGGCGAGGGCATGCAGGTCCGTGGCTTCAAGCCTGTCATGTCGACATTTGGCGCCTTCTTCTCACGTGCGTATGACTTCATCCGCATGGCTGCAGTGTCACAGGCGAATATCTATCTCGCAGGATCCCATGCAGGAACGGAAATTGGGCAGGATGGTCCATCCCAGATGGCACTCGAAGACATTGCCTCACTCCGTGCAGTGCATGGCTCAACAGTGCTCTACCCCAGCGATGCCACCTCCACAGCAGCAC
>DAIDIX010000319.1 GCA_027451645.1 Candidatus Dormiibacterota bacterium
CAATCCACGCTGCAGCCCTCCTCTCCAGCACCCTCTTCGAGAATGTCGCACTTGATGCGGGCGGCATGCCGGACTTCCAGGATGATTCGCTCTCCGATAACGGAAGAGCCACGTTCCCCCACAGCGCACTTCCCGCATTCCGCGATGCACGGACCATTGGACCAGTCCGCCAGATCGTCATTCTCAACAGGAACTCGACCATCCTTCCTGCCATTGCCCGATGCACTTCTGAGGAAGGAGCAGCATACTTCATGCTCGGAGAGACAGAGGGTACTGCTGCTGGTGGCGTGACTGAGAATGGCAAGTTCCTCCACATCCCGGGGACCAATCCCTTCTTTCCGTATCCTGATGGCCTGCAGGGAAACAGGTTCCGGGAAATCGTCATGGAGATTGACTGTGCCACAGTGCTCTGCAACACGGGCAGCATCGGCGGAGCAGCACCTGGAGAGAGCAAGAAAATCACGGTTGCAGCCTCGACTGCCTGCCTTGCTGGCGCAATTGATGGAACCATCTCATGGGAACGGGATCCCGACTTCGGCTATGAGACTGCACAGTCATGTCCTGGCATTGACGATGGAGAGCTCCTTGCTCCGCATCTCCTGTATGCGAGAACGGACAGGGAACGGATCTACGCGCATACTGTCACTACACTTCTCGAAGCACGAAGGGCAGCACTTGCCGCATATCCCGATCTCGATCCTTCCCTGCCTGCTGCACTCGATGGCAATGGAAACAGTATGCATTCCTGACTGTATCGCAGGGAAAGGGTTTTCAGACCTGCTGCCAATCTGACATGATGGACACGCCATATGCGGGAGCTGTCCGTTCTCTCACACAGGACACCACGCTTCTGCAGAGCAGGGGGGCACATATGCAGCAGTCAAACGCGCTTCCAAGCGTTCTCCGGGACCTTCACGCCATCCAGTCGACTACCTTCGGCATCTTCGCAAGCGATGGCACCCTTTTCCGCAGCGCACTGTTCGGACGGGATGCCCTTGAGGCATCGGAGGATCTCCTTGAGCTTCATCCCGAGATTGCACACTCCGTCATTCGGGCACTCGCAGCCCTCCAGGGATGCCAGGAGGCTGCCCCTGGACCTGGAACGAATGAGGAGGAAGTCGGGAAGATCCATCATGAAGCCCGGTTCCGCGAAGTGGACGGAAAAGCAGTCGATTCGGACTCCCAGGCGATCATCGATACGCTCGGAGCACGCTGGGGAGGCACGAAGGACGGCTTTGTCTACTACGGCTCGATAGATGCAACTCCCCTCTATGTACGCCTTGTTGCACGGTTCTGCGCACAGTACGGCACTACAATCCTCGATGAGCACGTCACAACGCACAGAGGGGACAGTGTTACCATCCGCGACTCGATCCACAGTGCTGCATCCTGGATCGATGGACGCATCTCTTCATCACGCACTGGCTTCATCGAGTTCCACAGGCGGAATCCCAATGGACTCCCGAACCAGGCCTGGAAGGATGGATTCGCATCATATCTCCACACGGATGGATCCTTCGTCAACTACGATGCTCCTGTCGCTCCAATAGAAGTGCAGGGTGTTGCGTACGATGCCCTTCGCGGGGCTGCATCGCTCGTGCGGGAGACGGATCCTCTCAATGCAGCGAGGTGGGAACGGCTTTCCCAGGGCCTCCAGAACCGTATCCTGTCCCAGTTCTGGATGCCGAAG
>DAIDIX010000320.1 GCA_027451645.1 Candidatus Dormiibacterota bacterium
CACTCATTACCACTGCGAGACGCATCTTCGACTTCATCGTTATCGATGTGCCGGATGCAATCGATGCGAACACCCTCACAGCCCTGAGAGCCTCTGACCGCATCCTGCTCATTTCATCAACGACAGATCTCAGCGTACATGCCTCGCAGGCCACGATTGCCATGTACTCCTCGTACGGCATCAGCAAAGACACGCTCGCTTACATACTCAATAGAAGCGAAGTGAATTCCGACCTCTCTGCAACAACAGTGGAAACGCTTGCAGGCCTGGACATCTTCATGCAGTTCCCCTATGACCCCATTGTCGTCAGCGCTTCTGTGAACCGGGGCGTGCCGTTTGTCCTCCAGAAGCCGGATTCCCAGATGGCACGGAAGATGCGTGAACTGGCACAGAAGCTTCTTCCCTCATACATCCGGAAGCCTGCAGAGGAAGGGGAGGAAGGGACTGCCATACTCGCTTCCGTTTCCCAAGCCAGTACTGCGCAGACCGATACAGGACGCAAGCCAAAGAAGCGGAGATTCGGATTCTCAAAGTCCTAGAGGACTGTTGTCAAATCAGCTGTCCTGGTCCGATTGGGGAACCTCTACTGCAGCTGATCTATGGACCTGACCCGAACGGTTCCTGCTGCAGGACTCAGCTGCTGGACTGCCCTTCGCTTGGATGAACGCTGCTTTGGAACAGCAAGTCCAGAACGGAGGTTCACTCCCCTCCACTGCTCAGCAACAACAGGAGTGCCAGCTATCGATGTGCGCTCATCAGTAGTGGCATTGCTGAAGGCAGTATTCCTGTTCACCTTGAGATTTTCAATCCGTGCTCCCTCGAAGTGACCGAAGCGGAAATCGGTGTCCTCGCAGCTCACGCCATTCCAGTCGACATTCCAGAAGATGCCACCGATCTGCCGTTTTCCTGACTCAGCAGCAGTGACCATGTGGGAGAACACGGTATCGCTCCCCCTCGCTATCGACTGCTCCATGCAGATGCCTGGCACTTCTGCTCCACTCCAGTTGCTTCCATCGAGGACAGTATGTTCACAGCAGTGCACATGCTCCCCTTTCGCACCTCCCATCTTCAGCTGGGGAAGCGTGGATCCCTTGAACTGGGCTCCATCGAGACGTGCACCTGTGCAGTCCACCTCTGCTCCCTGCACATTCAGCAGCTTCAGTCCTGGCGCAGTTGCACCTGCGAGCGACATCCTGTCTATGCGTCCGAATTTGCCGGTGCGTCCCTGCTGCTGTCCAGTTTTTCCACGAATACTTACATTGACGAGCGATTTGCCGTTAAAGTTCGCATCTACGAGATTGCATTCAATGAATTCCGTACCCTCGGGAAGATCTGGCCAGTTGAAGGTTCCTTCTAGATTGCAGCGGTACCACCGTGTTGGCACGTCCGTTCCAATCTGTGCACGCACATCGCCATGGAGTGTACGGTTGAAGGCGACCTCAATGCCGTCGACCTCAGGAGCTTCCCTGAGTGTCCATCGCTGTGCCTGCTGAAGTTCACCTGCCACGTCGATCACCTGCTTTCCCCTCTCCCTCGATTTCCTACACGGGAAATCTCTCTTTCCATACTATCGAAGCCCCTTCCGCGCATGTCCCCGTGCGACCCTCCTGTCACTGCTTTGTGACACGCTGGTTCACCACAACCTGATTGCGGCCACGCTCCTTTGCCTGATACAGTGCCTCATCAGCT
>DAIDIX010000321.1 GCA_027451645.1 Candidatus Dormiibacterota bacterium
CGTGAAGGAGCGTTGGGGAGCGCAGCGGACAGGCTGCCAAATGCAGTACCTCCTACAAGACACGACAGGGCAATGAGGAGGAGAACTGGCTCAGACTGCGTTGAGTAGCCTGCACTGATCGAGGTGACGGAGAAGAGGGTTGCAAGGGTGGCAATGAAGCCTGCAGATGCACCTGTGAGCAGTGCGCCCCTGAGAATTGACGTGTTGATGCGTGAACTGCCTTCACGGGCAGCAGCTGCAGATGGATGGGCAGCTGGTGGTGGAGGTAGAAGATTCTGCGTCTCAGACTGGCTGAGTGCAACATGATGCGGTTCTTGGCGGACAAACGTCGTCCAGGCATCCCTCCAGCCGGTATCGGAAAGGGGGAAGGTCCTCATGATGGATGTACGGCCATGGCTGTCAGTATGGAGAATGCAGTACGAATCTCCATCGTTGCCAAGGGCATAGGTTGAGCCCCGGTAGGCAATCTGCAGTGAAGTTGTTGGTGTCATGTGTGCACCTCCTCGACAGTTCTAGTGTACGTCGGTGGCAGTTCATTGTCAGGAGCAAGAGAGATGGAAGGATGTTCATGGGAGGACAGGGACCACTGTTCGCGGTACCATGGAGGCGGTTTCACGAAATTGCAGGAGGACCCCATCAATGCGACCAGCATCACTGAATGCAGCACAGCGGGAACGTGATCTGGCTGCACTGCGCCGAGATCCGGATGTGGATGTGGTTGTCATCGGTGGGGGAATAACGGGAGTGGGAGTAGCGCTCGATGCAGCAACACGGGGACTCTCCGTTGTCTGCATAGAGCGGGATGATTTTGCAGGCGGTACGAGTCGATGGAGCTCGAAACTCATTCACGGGGGCCTCCGGTATCTCCGGAATGGAGACCTTGGCGTTGCCTGGGAGTCTGCACGGGAACGTCACATTCTCATGAAGTGGACGGCTCCGCATCTTGTCATGTCAATGCCCTACATGATTCCACTGACAAAGCATGTCTCCATACCCTATGCCATGCTCTCGGGAAGCGGCATTCGGTTTGGTGATGTGCTCAGGGCAGTGTCGGGCTCTTCCCATTCAATGCTTCCCTCTCCCCGGCGGATTAGTGCACTTGAAGCTGTACGGCTCTACCCTGCACTCGCTGAACGTGGACTCAGGGGTGCAATTCTCTTCTGGGATGGCCAGGCAGTTGATGATGCGAGAATCGTCATTGCTGCTGCGAGGACAGCAGCTGCGTACGATGCGAAGCTCATTTCGCGGTGTGTGGCAGAGCATGTGGACGGCGGAACAGTCATTGCCCGGGATGTCCTTACGAATGACACGGTAGTCCTCCATGCACGGTGTGTCATCAATGCAACAGGAGTGTGGGCCCATGATCTCGCACCAGATGTGCATCTCCGGCCGAGCAAGGGTTCACATCTTGTCATTCGCGGACGAGCACTTGGAGGGCCGAGGACAGCAATGCTTGTGCCCGTAGTGGGTGAGCGGGCACGCTGGGTTGGAGCGAATCCCACACCTGATGGACATGTCATCGTTGGAGTGACGGATATTCCACACGATGGTCCTGTTGAGGATGTACCGGAAATATCCCGGCCCGAGCGCACGTATCTGCTCTCACTGATCGAGCAGGTGCTTGAGCATCCCATTGCCGAGAACGATATCATCGGCTCGTATTCTGGCTATCGTCCACTCCTT
>DAIDIX010000322.1 GCA_027451645.1 Candidatus Dormiibacterota bacterium
TTGAGGAGGTTCTTGATCTCCAGTTCACACAGGAGATTGCACATCTCCGTGCTGAGGAATTTCTCCAGGAACTCTCTGCATATGGAGCAATCCGCCATCTCGTTGTCGGCCATGATTTCAAGATGGGCTACAAGGCGCACGGCACACTAAGCTTTCTTTCCGACTACTGCGCTTCACACGACATTGTGTTCACCGTCATACCCGAACAGCGGAGTGATGGCATTGCCGTCTCCTCCACACAGATACGGAACTACCTCCTGAAAGGTGAAGTAGCAGAAGCAAATCACTTCCTCGGATATCCATACTGTGTGACAGGCACTGTTGTCCACGGTGAGGAAGTGGGACGGTCGCTGGGATTTCCTACAGCAAACCTTGAAGTCCATCCCGAGAAGTGCCTTCCTGATGATGGCGTATATGCAACATGGGCGTGGATTGATGGGAGGTGGAAGCCCTCCACGACGAGCATCGGTGTACGCCCGACATTCAATGGCACATCACGTGTCATTGAAACCCATCTCCATGACTACGAGGGTTCCCTGTACGACCAGAAGATGACCATTGCCTTTGTGGCACGACTCCGTTCCCAGCAGCGGTACGACCGCATCGAGAGCCTCATCGAAGCCATGGACCAGGACACTGAAGAGAGTGCCAGGCGGCTTGATCTCGAACCCGGTAGCAGGGGAGGACTTGTGCCACTTCCGGCTCCCAGAATGGCACACCACTCCTGATGCCCATTCGCGTTCAATGCTGTCAGGATTGGTGCATGCATTGATATGCTTTCAGCATGAGTCGTTCTGGAGTTGCAAGCATCGCCTGCATTGTGAATCCTGCAAGTGCTGGAGGTGCAACAGGGAAAACCTGGGATGCATGGAGTTCCATGCTCGACAAGGCAGGTCTCACTCATGTGACCTACACAACGTCCGGACGGAATGATGCAATAGACGCAACAAGGAATCTCCTCAGGGAAGGCCACCAGACTGTCATTGCAGTCGGCGGAGATGGCACGATCAACGAGGTAGTGAACGGCTTTTTCAGTGAGGATGGAACTCCCATCAATCCTGAGGCATCCCTTGCAGTTTTCCCGCGTGGCACAGGGTGCGACTTCCGGCGATCCCTGAGAATTCCTCTCGATATTGAGGGCTGCATTGCCGTGCTTGCTGCAGGAAATGTCCAGCCCATCGATGTGGGGAAAGTGACCTTCGATACTCCCCAGCCATCAGTGCGTTTCTTCGTGAACATTGCGGACTGTGGTGTCGGTGGAGCAATTGCACGCCGAGTGAACAGCTCTCCACTGAAAGCTGGCGGCTTCCGTGGCACAGCAGTGTTCCTTGGCATCTCGCTCCAGACACTCCTCACCTATCCCGATCCGAATGTCACTGTGGAAGTGGATGGTGCACTCTTCTACACAGGACCCGTGAGCAATGTCGTTGTTGCAAATGGCCAGTACTTTGGTGGAGGGATGAAGGTTGCACCGAATGCAAAGCTTGATGATGGCCTCTTCGATGTGCTGGTCCTCGCTCCTGACTCACGCATTGATGCCCTGAAGGGTCTCGCAAACATCTACAACGGCAGTCATCTCCACCAGAAGGGTGTCCTCACTACGCAGGGATCCACGATCCGCATTGCTGCTCCCGACTCGCAGGAGGA
>DAIDIX010000323.1 GCA_027451645.1 Candidatus Dormiibacterota bacterium
TCCTTTCTTTCATCGCTCTCCTCCTTCGTTGGTGGGAGAGGACATTCTATTCTGTCTGCTGTTTGGAGGGAACTCTAGTCTGAATCAGCTTCAGCCGCTCCTGCACGCATCCACTTCGGCTTTCAGCTGCCGTACGATATAGTAATCGTCAATCATGCGAGGAACGAGAGAACAATGAACCCAACCTCAACGTCACACGGATCAGGCGCACAGGAAGGCATCATCGAGCTGTTTCTTGAGACTGTCAACGGGGGCCGTCGCTGGACTCCTCTGGCTGCTGCCACAGCTTCACAAACGAGCATCACAGGTTGTCAGGTTCGCACTGCACGAGGAACGCTTACCATCTCATATGATGTCGTTGAAGGCAGGGGCGACAACGGTGAGACCATCCCGATCCAAGCCGGACTCTCGCTTGCACTGAAGGATGCAGCTGGATCGAACCAGTCCATCAGTGTTCCCGAGACACTCCATCCTCTCGCATGGAATGTACTCCTGCAGTCCCATGCAGTCACGAGATCCGGGTTCGAACTCTGACACATCAGGAACCTTCAGATCACAACTGAGAAGCATCACGTAGTAGGTTGAGATGAGTTCTCGCGCGCTGCAATCTGGCCAAGTATGGAACGGAATGTCTCAACACCCTGGGCTCCCGAAACTCCATACTCCCGATCAATCACGAAGAATGGAACTCCTGTGATGCCAAGTTCCTCTGCTTCACGCTCATCATCGATAACTTCTTTGCGATAGTCATCTGAGGAAAGCAGGCTCTGCACTTCTTCAGGCGCGTATCCAAGTGCTGAGCCAATCTCGACAAGGACTTCATGTGAACCGATGTCCTGACCTTTCATGAAGTACGCTTCATGCAGGGCTTCAAACATCTCCTGATCCCTGCCATCCTCAGCTGCAAGATGGATGAGACGGTGTGCATCATGCGTGTTTGCTGGCTTGGCAATCGCAAAGTCGAACGTCACACCCACCTCTGCACCCATCTTCTCAACTCGCTCATGCATTGAAGCAATTTCCGACTCAGATCTCCCGAACCTCTTTGCAAGCTTGGCGGGAAGCAGCTCGCCATCAAATGGTGTTGCATCCGGCTGCAGCTCGAAGCTCCTGTATGTAATTGAGACTTCTTCTGCTGGCCCAAGTTCCTGAAGTGCTTGCTCAAACTGATGTTTTCCCACGTAGCAGTATGGGCATACGACGTCTGACCAGATTTCTACCTGCACAATGTACCTCCCAGCTGATGTCGACCCAAGCGAAACCACTACTACCTAATTCTGACATACCGAAGCTTTTCGAATGAAGATTGAGAGGGATGCCTCGGATTTGACAGCTCCGGACTGCTAGCTGTCGAGCCAGCCATCCGCTTTTCGCCTCCGGATCACAGCGAACAGTACAATCGCCCCCACAAGGCTCACAACAAGTCCCTGACCAAGCAGCAGCTCCAAGCCCAGCAAAGCTCCAGTAGAAGGAACTGGTACGTTTCCAGGCAACACCACACCAAGCGTTATTGCACTGCCATTGAGAGTACTGCTCCCCTGAAAGTCAGTAGATCCAGAAAACTCTGCAGAAAGTACCTCTGATCCTGGCTGTGGGTATGAAGTTGTACACAATGCCATTCCCGTAGAAGGATAAACAGGAA
>DAIDIX010000324.1 GCA_027451645.1 Candidatus Dormiibacterota bacterium
GTAGCGAATGCGCATCCGGATGTGAAGCGCATTGCGGACTACATCACTGCAGGCCAGGCAGGTGCTGGCATCAGGGAACTGCTCACCCTCATGATAGAGGGAAAGCTTGTCCATCTCGGCGGGAAGGGAGCAGGTCTCGCGTAGGAAGGTGTGACTGTTCCAGCTACCACTGGTGCATGGTCATGGGCGAGTGCTGGGCCAGCATTGTGAGATTTGGAGATTCTACGGGCTCAGTGACAGACTGGATGCCAATACGTCCAGGTCCTGTAGCACGGAGCCACAGGTAGCTCGGAAAGAGGGACATGCCGCCGAAGAGTGCAGAAGGTGCTCCACGGGCTGTCTCGAGGTGCATCGTGAGCAGCACTGTCGAATCCTTGAATAGGAATGAAGAAGGCTGAATGAGTATGGATTCATTCGCCTGGAGATTCCGTACGAAGCCATTTCCGATGGCATGCATGATGACGAGTCCAGGATTCTGGGACTGTGCTGCGAAGATGTCGAGGAACTGGCCAATGGGGAAATGGTATTCGAGGTTGTTGTCAGAGTCGCGTGTATTGAACCAGGCTGGAGCAGTGACGAAGCTGTAGGTGAGGGAGTGAGTAGCGAGGAGGAACGTGCTTTCCTTTGCCTCGACTGCGTGGCCAGGATGGACAGGAAGTGCAATGAGCTCTCCAGGCATCCGTCTCGAGATGCAGAGCCTTCCTGGTCCCTGTGCCTGGGTGAGAAAGACGGGGAGTCCACCAATGAGCCGCTTCCATCCTCCAGGGGGATTCACCTGGGCAAGCTGCACCTGGTCGTCTCTCCAGAGGAGAACGTGATGGAGAAAGTCGAGAGCATCTCCCTGGCCGACATTCGCCTCGACAACAGGTGCCATAGAACCATGGATCTGCAGCTGGGTGTTGTTGCACTGTATGCGGGTCATGCCCTTGATGGGGGGAAGCTCCACCCATCCGGAACTGTCGACGCGGAGCTTTATATCCGTTGGCGCTCCGCATGCAGGACAGGAGACAGCCTGGCCAGTGGTCTGGGTTCCACACCATGGGCAGGTATATGTTGTGGGAGGATTTGCAGCCATGTCCTAAACTCCTAGCCTGCGTGAACGTACATTGACTGGATGCCGACACGGCCTGGTCCAGTCATGCGCGCCATGTACATGCCCTGTCCACCACCGAACATGCCACCACCCTGGATCTTCTGGCGCTCTGCCTGCATTGTCACTGAGGAGTCCTTGTACAGGAATGCTCCAGGCTCAACGAGGAGGCTTTCTCCCGGCTGCAGGGTCCGCTCGAACACATTTCCATAGCCGTGGAGGAGGACGATACCCGGATACTGCTGTGTCACGAACCGGTCCATGTACATCCCCTGGCCCCCGTGGAGAATGTTCGCAAGGCCCTGAATCTGGACGAAGGAGTACGACACCGTATGTGATGACATGAGAAATGCATGCTCACGGACATCGAGCTCGACACCGGGCTGGAGAGGCATGACGACAATCTCCCCAGTCGCATCGCGGGAGAGGGCAAGTCGTCCAGGACCCTGTCCGACAGTCACCCGGAAGGGCATGCCGCCGAAGAGCCGCTTGAGACCTCCAGGAAGGCTCATCGAGCCGATTGCGAGACTCTCCTCCTTCCACAGGAGG
>DAIDIX010000325.1 GCA_027451645.1 Candidatus Dormiibacterota bacterium
CGAAACACGCAGGGCAATTCGCATCGGACTTCCTGGGAATCACATATGCACCATTCTCTGCAGATGCGATGCTACCTGCTTGGCTGACTACGCCTCGACAAACTCGATGATGGCCATAGGAGCTGCATCGCCCTGCCGGATTCCGCAGTGAACGATACGTGTATACCCACCAGGCCGATTAAGAAAGCGCTCACGGTACACCGAGTACAGACGCTTGTGTGCCTCACGGCCATACACAATGCTTGACACCTTGCGGTGCGATGCCACATCATCAACTTTCGCTGTTGTGACAACGCGTTCAACCCAGCGGCGCAGTTCCTTTGCTTTTGCTTCTGTTGTCGTTATCCGACCATGCAGGAGAAGGGCGGTAATGAGGTTTCTCATCATTGCCTGCCGATGTGCACTATCCCTGTTGAACTTCCGTCCACTCTTCTGATGACGCATGGTGTGTTACTCCTGCTCCTCAAGTGATGAAGCAAATAGGGTTACAAGCTCCTCTTCCGAGACGAGCTGCTTCTCAATGAGCTTCTGCTTCACTTCATCGAATGACTTCTTGCCAAAGTTCCTGAGTGTAAGAAGTTCCTCTTCTCTCATGGCAACGAGCTGGCCAACAGTTGTGACATCATTCGCCTTCAGGCAGTTGAGAGCACGGACACTGAGATCCAGCTCTTCGACAGGAACATTTGCAAGCCGTGTCTGCAGATCGTTTCCACCAGACGTTGCAGTGACAGGTGGTGTCTCAATGCTCGTACGGAAATGAACAAAGAGGTCAAGATGTGAAGTGAAGATGGCTGCTGCCTCGCTGATGGCATCAACGGGGTTGAGTGTCTTGTTCGTCCAGACTTCCATGACAAGCCGGTCCCAGTTCGTATCCTGACCGACACGGGTCTTCTCGATAACGAAATTTGCCTTCTCCACTGGAGTGAAGGTTGCATCTACAGGAATGACGCCAATGGGCTGCCCTTCCTTCTTGTTCTTGTCTGCTGCAAGATATCCCTTGCCACGCTCGACCACAAGCTCCATGCGAAGTGTTGCATCCTTGCCACTGAGTGCGCAGATGTACATTTCGGGATTGCAGATCTCGACCAGGCTGTTTGCTTCAATATCCCCAGCAGTGACGACCCTCTCTCCTTTCACCTCAAGGCTGAGGCGGACAGGATCATCAGAATGGGAGATGACATGCAGTCCCTTGACATTGAGAAGGATCTCGGTGACATCTTCCTTTACGTACGGCACTGCACTGAACTCGTGGGCTACTCCATCGATGGAAACTGCAGTGACAGCTGCACCGGGAAGCGATGACAGAAGCACTCGACGAAGCGAGTTCCCAAGAGTGGTTCCAAAACCAGGCTCAAGCGGTTCGATCGTAAACCGACCATACTGATCGCTCGACTCAACTTCTTTCACTGTTGGCGCGTACATTGTTTCTCCCGTCATATCCCTGCCCCTCGTTCGTGCACTTCTTCGATAGCTCTCAGTTACCGGCTGTAGTATTCAACGATGAGCTGTTCGTTGATTTCCCGCTCCATCTCCGGACGTTCCGGAAGACGGACGACAGTTCCCCGGTACGACTTCGTATCCACGCTCAGCCACTCCGGGACAGTACGTCCCTGGTGGACAACC
>DAIDIX010000326.1 GCA_027451645.1 Candidatus Dormiibacterota bacterium
CAACCCGTTCCGTACCTCTGTGCTCGGTATTCCGACAGTGTCATCCCTCAGGGACATAAAAGAGCATGTCGATATTGTCAATGTGTTCCGTCCTGCAGCCGAGGCAAAATCCCTTGCCCTGCAGGCAGCAGACCTTGGAGCACGGACCTTCTGGCTCCAGCTTGGAATCATCTCTGCTGAAGCGGAAGCAGTGTCCCGGTCAGTCGGCATGGAGTACATCGAGGATCTCTGCATTGGAGCCACAGTGGAACTCCTTGGAATCACAAAGCACATGCACGTCCAGCTCCAGCCGGATGGGTGGACAGAAATTACGGGTACCCCCCAGCCTTCCTTTCTCAGGCATCACGAGAGAAGTGAAGCAGCAGGTACTCCCTCACCTGGTGCGGAACGTACTCAGGAACCTACCTGACCTGCGATTCTGCACGGGCAGGCATGTCGAGTGCAGCAAGTGGCTCACCAAGGTCGGAACGAAGCGTTTCCTCCAGTTCAAGGAGTCCGAGTTTCCGCAGTTCTGACCTGTTATCCTCGGAAATCTTGTTGAGAATGTCCTCGCCCCGCTTTGTGAGTGAAACAAACACGAGACGGCGATCTGCACCCTCACCCTTTGTACGCTGGACCAGTCCAGCCTTCAGGCTGCGTGAGATGAGTCCAAGCACACTGTGGTGCCGAAGCTGCATTGACCTCGACAGCTCTGTCGGAGTTGCATAGTCACGCTCCGGTGTTCCCTTGATGGCAAGAAGAAGCTGATGCTGTGCAGGAGTAATACCGGCTGAACGTGCTGCCTGCTCACTATAGTGAATGAACTTCCTCAGGCGGGCACGAAAGGTGGCAAGCGCCACAAATTCACTCTTGTTCATGATGCAACTCCCCGATTAGTATGTTGGGTGAATGTATCGAGATCGTGCAAGGATGTCAAGTCTTGCTCACATATTCACCAAGGACTGGACTGACTGTCTCACCATCCCCTGCATGGACTCCTTGGCCCCACATGATGTGACTCTATTATCATAAGGCATATCGCTAAACGATTTGCAAGTATGGATTTTTTCTTCATGATGAGGATGTGATCTGTCGCCAGGAAGGTCACATGACATTCCCACTTCGCATTTGGAGGCAATTCCAATGACACTCAACACTGCATCCATTCTTGCCGAGTCCGCGAGGTTCTCTCCAGAGAGCACTGCAGTGGTTGTCGGCGATGTTCGCCTCACCTACAAGGAGCTCTGGCACCGGGCACGGACGTACGCTGCAGTTCTCGCATCACACGGCATCAGTCGTGGGGACCATGTTGCACTCATGATCCCGAACATTCACGAGTTCCCGATTGCATACTATGCAGTTCTGGCACTTGGAGCAGTAGTTGTCCCCATCCACTCCCTCCTGAAGCCTGAGGAAATCGAGTTTCTTCTCGACCACTCCAAGGCAGCATGCATAGTCACATCACCCCATCACTATGAACAGGTTCTTCCTGCACTCCTACACCGGCGAACGAAGCTCTTCACTGTCGCGTCATCGATTGCCCCCCTGCCTGAGGGCAGCATTGCACTCGATGTTGAGGCGGACTCCCAGGAGCCGCTTTCCGTCATCAGTCCAACTGGAGAGCTCGAT
>DAIDIX010000327.1 GCA_027451645.1 Candidatus Dormiibacterota bacterium
CCTTCGTCCATAAGCCGGTAGAGTGACCTGGTGCTGCAGCCGAGTGCTTTCGCTGCCTCGGGCGGGGTGAGGAGAATGAGATCCTCGGGGGTGACGATTGTACTTCCCTTCATGGTCAGACACGTTGGCGAGTCGTTCAGGCGACGAGCTATCGGCCTTGTTTTCACGGCACTGGGAGTACTGGTACGCTGAATCATGTTCGGACCTCCTTATCAGGTTCGGACTTGGTCCTCGGAGGTTACAGCCTCCGGGGGCCTCTTCTAATGACACTGAGATCATAGGCGGACATGGCGACAGGAGTCTGTCGCCAGCAGTGGGGAATCCGTGATCTTGCGGAACTCAACCAGTTGTAGTCACGGTTGTAGTCAGATATCACAGGGGAGGGGAGAAAACCCAAGTCGGGGCGGCGAGACTCGAACTCACGACCCCCTGCTCCCAAAGCAGGTACGCTACCAACTGCGCCACGCCCCGATCTTGTGTACGTATGCAATCGTACCGTATTGCAAAGCAATGGGGAGGAGCCATGCTTCAGAGAATCCAAGGCGGATATGTTTTTGAACGACTGTTGGCGAACTGTACGAGTGGCAGATCTCCTGTCATCGGCGTGCTCGACAATGTGCGCACATGTTCATGCATATTGGGACACAGGAAATACTGTCCTTCTCCTGTCCGGTATCAAGATATAGATTGAACGTATGAAAACAACAATTTCACCTCGCGTTTCCCTGCAGCTGCGAAATGTCAGCGGTCCTACATATACAAACTGGGTTGATGGGGGGATCCCTGTCACGGATTTCAGCAAGTATCGCCAGGGAGTAACTGTTGCAGTCACTCTTGATGGGCGTCAGATAGCTGGACGAACTGTTTGGCGAGCATCGAAATATGGCATTAATCTTCCAGTCTTCCCATGGAGACTTGCCAGAACGAAAGCACACATGAAAGAGGTTGCATCAGATGTCGCTGCAGTCGTAGCACGCGTTGACGCGACACCGGAGAATCATACCCGCGTATGGGCTCCTGCAGTAAAGAATGGAATTGTTGTTGAGGACTATTCCATGTCACCGTCCTATACCGTTCCTGCAGGTCGGAGATTCGCTCAGCGCATTGCCCGTGCCTGCAGTGATGTGCAGAAAGTGCATGGGATTGTTCAAGGCATTGAATAGGGAAGAGTGATCCTCCTCAAAATTTGAGACTGGCTTCTTTGGCGAAGATACGTGACGCTTCTGCCTTTGGACTCGGTGAGAAATACGTGGAGCTTGTGCAATCTGATACGTAACCTGCAGAGCGGACCCTGTGGTAAGTGTCAGCGAGCAAGGCTCGTTTTCCTACAATGGTGCAATGTCCCAAAGTCGAGCTGAACGCGCTTTCTCCTCATGGCACGATGCAGTCATCTATCAGATCTTCGTTGATCGCTTTGCAGGTTACGATAGCAGCCGAGATCCCATGGTGCAGGATTTCCTTGGGGGGAATCTTGCAGGCATTGGCGATAACCTTGACTACTTCAGCTCACTCGGAGTGAGCTGTCTCTATATCACGCCATTCTTCACTGGCACTGCGTACCATGGGTATCACGCAACAGACTTCTACTCTATAGAT
>DAIDIX010000328.1 GCA_027451645.1 Candidatus Dormiibacterota bacterium
TGAAGGAGTGAGCGTGGGTATGACAGCTTCAGGCGTTGCTGTGGCAAGAGGCGTTGCTGCAGGTGTGCGGGATGTGGAGGTGTGTGCAGTCGCCCTGTGGTGGGCCGGAGACGGTGTTGTGTGATGTGGCCCTGCTGCTGCTGATGGCGTTGCAGAGCTGAGGGGAGTGCCGTGAAGTGCTCCTGCGAGGGATGCCTCGATCTGTGAGGGCATGTACATGAATGCGAAAATTCCGAGAACGATACCTGCAGCCATGGCAACGAGACGACTGACGATCCTGCTTCTCCCGCGTCCGGCATAGCGGGCTGCATGGGAATAATATCGTCCTGGCGGATCAACGGGGATGCTTCCCTCCTGGGGAAGATCCTGTGCCCGGATGCCGACAGTGTTCATCCGATCCGGCGAGGTGTTGAGGACACTCCAGTCAAATGCAGGGTGGGGCGGGACTTCGGGAACTGGTCCGTTCAGTTCCGCTTCTGGATTCTCAGCATCCTCAGGTGGAGTGGCCTGGTCAGGCTGCTGATGTGCAAGGTTGAATGTCTGGGCAAGCTGATGAGCCCTGGAGAGGTTTGCACGCAACGATGCAGAGTCAGGATTTGAGGCAGCCTGCTCTTCGTCCTCATCTGAAGGTTGCTGCTTCATTGGTCGTGTCAGTCCAGCGTAATACACCGTTCGTACCCCCTCTTCTCCATCTCCAATTATTGCTGGATGACGATCTGGCGATACGTTCGTCAGCAGTCTGTGACATCTGTATCCGATCTGATCTCAGGATGTGACGACGGACGGACAAGTGGGGAACGTGGGGGAAAAGCTTGACTCTCGGGGTGAAAATTGGTAGCTTGTGGGACAGGGTGGAGCAAAGTGGTGAAAAGTGGGTATTATAGGGACAAGCACAACGCAATGACACTGAGTGGAGAGCAATGTTTCTGGGATTCTATCGACATACTGTGGATGCCAAGGGGCGAGTCGCTGTTCCTGCAGCATTCCGGCGCGAGCTTACCCAGGGAAGCATTGTCACCATCGGAGCGGAGGGAAGACTCGTGATCCGTCCCCTCGCTGAATGGGAACAGCTGCAGCAGCAGTTCCGCCTGACATCGGACACACCACCGGATGAGCGTCGATTCATCCGCTACCTCTTCGCAAATGCCCGTGAGCTTGAGCTTGATGCCCAGGGGAGACTGCTCCTGACCCCGGAGCAGAGGCAGTTCGCTGCCATTACTGACCGGGCAGTATTCGTTGGCCTCGGAAATGTTGTCGAACTCGTAGGAGAGGCAACGTGGGAAGGTGAGATGAGCGACTTCGGTCCAGATCAGTTCACATCCCTCAATGACACTGTCCAGCATCATGCAGATGCATCGTCAGGAGGATTCGTACCTCCACAGACTTGACATATCTCCGCTTCATGCTGATCGTGGCAGGTATGAAGGAACAAGTGCGAGCCACGCCCGATGTGCAGGGAGCTGAAGCTCCATCAGCTCATCGGCCGGTCCTTCTACACGAACTAATACAGCGATTGCACCCGTCAGGGAGCGATGTCGTCATTGACGGCACCTTCGGACAGGGCGAGA
>DAIDIX010000329.1 GCA_027451645.1 Candidatus Dormiibacterota bacterium
TAGGCGACTGTCATGCCATCCTGGCTTGCTGTGAGGACACCGTGACGCATCGGAACAGGGAGCTTCCGCCACGGTTCCCATCCAAGGAGGTGTGTTGCATATGTTGCCTGTCCCCGGGTGAGGGTGATGAGTGTCCCGCGGACACCGATGAGAGCCCTCGTGGGGGAGTGATAGACAATGCGGACCTCATCCATGGTGGGGCTCGTATCGATGCGCTGGAGCCGTGCCCCACGGGAGTCGAGGGTCTGGGTGACAGCTCCGACTGCATCCTGGGGACATGTGACAATGCACTCTTCGTATGGCTCTGTCTTCACGCCATCGATGACCTTCGTGATGACAGTGGGACGGGATACCTCAAACTCGTATCCTTCCCTGCGCATTGTCTCGATGAGGACTGCAAGGTGAAGCTCTCCCCTTCCTGCAACGACGAAGATGTCAGCAGAGGGACCATCAGTCACCCGGAGGGCGACATTCGTGAGGAGTTCACGCTCAAGACGGGCACGGATCTGGCGGGAGGTGCTGCTCACCTTCGCCTCGCGGCCTGCAAAGGGGGAGGCATTGACGCTGAACTGCATCTGGAGGGAGGGTTCCCCCACATCGATGCGGGGGAGCGCTTCCGGTTCCACGGCATCCGCAATGGTGTCCCCGATCATGACATCGCCAATTCCCGTGACTGCCACGATATCCCCTGCAGATGCCTCAGTGATGGGCTGCCGGGTAAGTCCCCGGAACGCAAGGATTCCGGAAAGGGCTGTTGGGGGAAGCGGACCGTCTGCTCCCATCCGGATGACACGCATGCCTGTTTCGAGTTTCCCGCGGACAATGCGTCCAATGGCAATCCTTCCACGGTGGGGATCATGGTCGAGTGCAGTGACATGGAACTGCAGCGGTGCATCCGCATCAGCAACAGGAGCGGGAATAGAGTCAAGGATGGTGTCGAGGATTGGCCGGATGGAGTCCGTGAGCTGGGTGGGATCTGTTCCTGCAGTTCCCTCTTTCGCATTGCTGTACAGCACAGGACAGTCGAGCTGGTCATCCGAGGTGGCAAGTTCCAGCAGGAGATCGTGTGTTGCCTCAAGGGCGACATCAGGCTGTGCATTCGGCCTGTCGATCTTGTTGATGACAATGATGGGCTTCAGCCCCCGCTTGAGGGCATGCTGGAGCACTGTGCGTGTCTGTGGCATCGGTCCCTCAGCAGCATCGACAAGCAGCAGGCATCCATCCGCCATGCCGACCACCCGTTCCACCTCTCCACCGAAGTCCACGTGGCCTGGAGTATCAATGATGTTGATGACACAGTCCCGGTACCGGACAGCAGTCACCTTCGAGAGAATGGTGATGCCCCGTTCCCGCTCAAGGTCATTCGAGTCCATGATGAGCGTTCCGACATGCTCATGGGCTGAGAAGATCTGGGACTGTTTCAGGATGGCATCGACAAGCGTCGTCTTCCCATGATCGACATGGGCAATGATTGCCACATTCCTGAGTGACTGGTTTGCTTCGGCTGCACACATTGCTGCTGGATTCCTTCCTCTTCCTCTG
>DAIDIX010000330.1 GCA_027451645.1 Candidatus Dormiibacterota bacterium
CTGCCAGGAGCGGTCCCAACACCACAATCCCTGCAAGGGAAACGAATGCAAGGACATGGAATGCAGCAGCTGCAGATCTCTGTGCTGCAGGCAGGACTGCACTCAGGCCACGCGCAAGCACCATCCCAAGCGTAATGGCAGCGACAGTTCCGCCACATGCAGCGAAGAGAGCATTGCCAGCTGCAAACGCCATGACAAAGAGGACGACAGACAGAGGATAGCCAATACTGACCATGCGCCTCTCACGAGTCCCCCCCATTGCAGCATGGTACTGGGCAGGAAGAAATTGATAGAGAACTACGACTATGAACGATGTTGCAAATCCCAGCGCAACTGCATGCGTTGCTGCAAGAAGATCCGGAGTGATGATGGGATGAACATCCGAAAGTGCAGGGGCTGCAGCAATGAGAAACGCACCTCCCACTATCCACATGATGAGAGCAAACACTGCTAGATACCATGGAGTCCCACTCCGGTGGGAACTCCGGAGACTGCCCATCTGGACAGGGCTACGTTCTCCACGGGCTTCCATCTCATTCTGATCTGGCATTCGCCTCATCACCAAGGATAATAGATTTTCTCGCTAAACGTGTATACATGGTAACAAATATCGCTACACGCGTGTTCATTGCGTACTGCATGCCCCTGGAGCCCGGATGCATCCTACCCTGTCATGAAGAGCCGCACGATGACTCCCAGTGCTACAACACCCATGATCAGCCGCATGGCAGCCTTCTTCCCATCCGCATACTCCATTGCAATGACATCTCCTACGGGAATGGCACCAAATGCTATGAGGCCGTAGAGAACATGGAGCATCTCCTTGGGATGATGGTGTGTCAGGAGGAGCACAGTGCCAGCGATGCCAGCAGCTGCGACTGCAATCTCGAATGCAATTTCAATCCACATGGTGATCCGTGATGCAGCCCGATGAAGTGCAAGCCGGAATGCTGCCTCCCCAATTGCTGCAGCAGCAAGTGCAGCACAAACTAGTGCAAAAAGGAAATGAACGATCATGGCCATGTCAAATGGTGCCACATGCATGGACACATGCGACACTTTTCACCCAACTGCACTTTCCAGGGCGCAGACACTGCACTCATGAAACAGGTCTGCCCTGCATATCCTGCCAATCTGCCCGGACGAGCGCAGTGCTAGCCCGGAAATGAAGGGACTCTACGACTCCTGTAGCACCTGCCAGAGGATTGGATGTACTGGCTATGACTGGCTGAACGGGAGCCCCGGTTGCTTCGGAAACGATGTGTGTGATCTGGCGAAGTTCATTGTGAGAGTACTGGGAGGACAGCCGAATGACACAGTTCAGGGATACATAGTCACACTCACTTCCCGTTGTGAGTGTGAGACTGGATCCTGCACTTGCGTACAGGTTCTCCTGGAGCGATGCTTCGCTTGCATCATTGCAGGACTCTATCGCACCTCCGTCAGCAATCGATCCCAATCCACTCGCAAGACCCGTGAGATTGGAAAGCCGTGAGTCAGTAAAATACACAGTTGTACAGCCATTCGATGTT
>DAIDIX010000331.1 GCA_027451645.1 Candidatus Dormiibacterota bacterium
GAGCAGGATGAGACACGGATGGAAAAGACTGCAAAGCTCCAGCAGCGGGAAATCCACCGCCTGAGCCAGCTTGCAGAGGTCATGCGCCACCAGAGTGCAAAGCGTGCGAGGACAGCCCATTCCATTGATGCGAGAGTCGAGCGGATGAAGCAGGAGGCTCCCACCACTCCCGTCAGGAAACGGACACCGCCGGTATATCACCTTCCGGAACCGCCCCAGATAGGCATCGAGGCACTGGCACTCGACGATGTCTGGAAGGGGTATGGGGAGCTTGTCGTGCTGTCAGAGGTGAGCCTCCGCCTGTCGCGTGGGGAGCGGCTTGTCATCATAGGCGAGAACGGCGTTGGAAAGTCCACGCTTGTCAGGCTCATTACTGGTGCAGAAAAGCCGGATCTCGGTGATGTCCGTCTTGACAGGATGGCAAAGGTCGGCTGGTATGCACAGGAGCAGGAGAATCTCCGCATGGAACTTCCTGCATTTGAGAATGTTGGTGGATCCGCCCTTTCCATCCAGGAGAGGCGGAGACTCATGGGAGCCTTTGGACTGACTGGCGACACTGGTGTGCAGCGTACAGCCACTCTCTCTGGAGGGGAGCGGACAAAGCTCTCCTTTGCCCAGCTCACGAGCGGGGACTTCAACCTCCTTGTGCTTGATGAGCCAACGAACAACCTCGATCCTGCATCCCGTGAAGCAGCAGGTGCTGCCTTTGGGAAATGGAAGGGAACGCTCATTGTCGTGAGCCATGACCGTGATTTTGTCAAAGCCATACACCCCACCCATGTGCTTGTCCTCCCTGAGGGAACGGTTTCGTACTGGAAGGATTCCTTCCTCGACATGGTTGAGGAGCGTCACGCTGTGAAGGCGGGCAAGGGCCGGAAATCCTGAGAAGACGTGCGCAGCGAACTCGCGCTTCTACGACGGATGCTGCAGCCCTGTTGGTGCAGCATCTTGGGATGTTCACTTCCAAGCTACCTGAGAGCTCAAGATCTGAGCCCAAGAATTGTGCACCTGTCAATTGTTTCTACGCGCTTGACGGAATTGCTGGCATGTTTGGTCCGACGAGTTTGTCCGTCAGCTGTCTTGCACAAGTCCGTATGCTGAAGACATGGAAAACCACTCCACTTCCAGGAAAGTCGTGAGCCTTGAGCTCAATGGCGGAGTCATGGATACTGCGCACCACACCATGGAGGTGGTGCAGCATCTCTTTGCTGCGTACCAGCTGACTGTTCCCTACGAGGGCAGCGTGCTGCGGATGCTCCGAAAGACAGGGATGGACTGGGAAGCCATCTTTCGTGCAGCAGGGATCGTTCCCGACGTGATGAGTGTGGAAGAACTTCGTCGTGACTTCAGGGCTGTCTCACGGGAACTTGGTGGGCCCCAGGCAGTTTCGGGATTGCGTGAGGCCATTGCTGCTCTCCGGCAGAGTGGAGCAGCATGCGTTCTTGTCTCGTCCCTTCCCGAAGAGCGGGTCGGGCGTGAGCT
>DAIDIX010000332.1 GCA_027451645.1 Candidatus Dormiibacterota bacterium
AGGGAGAGAGGAACAATTGCTGTGTTGAGACCAGCAAGCTCGTTGAGAGCTGTCGCATGGTTCTCCGTGAGAATGTCGGGCACTGCAGTATGCACATACTCCGAAGGGATGATGACAGATACAGGAAGTATGCGGTGTGCAATGTCAGCGGATGTCAGCTGAAGTGTGCGGACTGCTGAGATTCCAGGGAGGACAGCAATGGTCGCTGCAATGGAAGAAGGCTGCGTGACAGAACTTGTGAAGAGTTCATTTCCTGCAACGAGACTCTCAACCCAGCTCCGGGCTGTACCAGCTGTACTCCCCGTGATGACCATGAGCAGCAGTGTCACTGCAAACCCTATTCCTATTCCGCCTGTGAGGAGCCGGGCCCGAGCACGGTTGCTGATGATGTTGCGGGTGGCGAGTGTGCCGAACCAGGTGAAGGATTGCAGAATGACGCCAATGACAGCAGTGAGAATTGGCAGGATGATGCGGAGTGCAGCTAGTGTTGCAAGAAGGAAGCCTGCTGCTCCGAGAATGAGGAATGGTGCACTTTTGGCCTGCATGAACAGAAGGCCAAGTGCTGAAAAAATGACTGCCAGAAATAGTGCAGTCCCGTAGTGTGTCCGAGACCTCAGTGGATCCCATGATTCATCCAGCAATGTCAGGGGCGATCGGCCAGTGAACCTCATGCTGGCTGACATCGTTGCCACGCACGGTACTGCAATGCATGCAAGGCCAATGAGCAGCAAATCATTCCAGGGGATAGCAAGCTGGAGTGGCACACCCTGCCATGTAGAGGTGGAGTGCACAATCGCTCGTGCTCCAGCAATTCCAATGAGAATGCTCACCACCACTGCGGGGATGGCCACGATGAGCACAGCCCTGAGAAAGACACGGGAGATGAGTGACTGGGAACTGCCTGCAATGAGAAGGAGTGCAATGTCTCGGTGAAGCTCATAGACGCCAAGCACAGTGACAAGTATCACTATCGCGAGAGCAACTGCTCCAGTGAGGAGTGCGAAAAGAACGAGGAGTGTCATGAACGATGAGAGTGCTGGAACCTGGTACTGCGTTGGTGTAAGCGTCACATGAAGTGCTGGATGGATGCGCGATATGGCTGCAGCGAATGCGGATATCGACTCGCCATGAGTGAGCGAGATTCCAGCAAACGGTGTTGTGATTCCTGTGCCAAACCAGGCCGCAACACTTGCTTGAGATATGAATACTGCTGATGGAGTGAAGCCTGGTCCTGCCGATGTGCCGTGGGTGATTCCCGTGATGGTGAACTGCTGGAAACCAGAGCCCGTAAGGAGATACAGCGTAGATCCGAGATGAAGCGGATGGGAGGATCTCGTGGAGAGTGCAGTGAGAAGTCCTGAATCTACTGCGATAGCCGTGGTTGATGTCGGAGATGGAAGATGTCCGGAAGTGAGGAGAATGGGCCGGAGGGCAACAGTACTGTTGCTTACCTGAACGATGC
>DAIDIX010000333.1 GCA_027451645.1 Candidatus Dormiibacterota bacterium
GCCTTGAGGTGATCAAGCACTTTCAGGCTTCCGATCCCGGGATTCAGACCGGGGGCATTGCCCTGAGCCAGGTATGGACAAACCTGTTGGATAACGCGATTGATGCTTCTCCGGAAGGCGGCACCATCGAAGTACGTACCTGGAACGAACCGGATGCCTTCTGTGTCGGCATTGCCGACCATGGGACTGGTATTCCGGATGAAATTCAGTCCCAGATCTTCGAGCCGTTTTTTACCACGAAGCCGGTGGGCCACGGAACGGGTCTAGGACTCGAAATTGCCCATCGCATCGTGACCCAGAACTTCAACGGAACGCTTACGTTCACCTCGCATCCGGGCCACACCGAGTTCCTCGTTCGCCTGCCTCACACCCCTGCCTGAGCCAACGGGTAACCAGTCCCATGCAGCTGATCGACTCCTGGCGTGCATGTTCAGGCATGCGTGGTGGTGAAGTTTGTAGCTGTTCCGTCGATAAACCCACTGAGAATCCTCAGCTGCTGCTGTGAAGGCGGATGATCCTGTGGGCGATACAAAGACGACCAGTATTTCCGACCATAAAACACGAGATTCCCAGGTTCGCGCGCTGATTCACGCCACGTTGGACGCGGTGGAAGAGGCCATCGTGGTGCTGGACGCAGAAGGCAGGATCGTGGTCTGGAACAAGGCAGCGGAGCTGATTTCCGGATATCGACGGGCAGACCGGATTGGACACCTGCTGCCGGAAGACTGGTTGCATCAGGACGAAGTTTTCGTTCCCACCGGCGTGCATGGTTCCTCGGGAAAGGGTCATTTCTATACGGGATCTCCCTCCGTGGCTGCGGACAGGGACGATGCGGATGCAATGCCGCCCCACTCGCTTGCTTTCGGGACCACACATTCTTTCTCCATGCCGATGGGCAATCATGCCGAGGATCATGCGATTCGCATGCATATGCGCCATGCACAGGGGCATTCAGTTCCAATCATGATGCGGCAGCAACTGCTGCGCGATACGCTGGGCGCTCGAATCGGTGCCTGTCTGCAGTTCTATCCAGTCGAAGAAATGGATCGGCTTCCTCATGGAGAAACAGGGGACAGTGCGCAGGTTAGCCAGGCTCAGGATGAGATGCAGGACTGGCTGGAGGAAACCTATCGTTCCGCTGTTTCCTCCACCATTCCCTTTGGTCTGCTTTGGATGAGTGTGGATCAGGGAAAGTCCCTCCGCCGTACTCATGGGATGGATGCCACCGAAGAGATGATGAAGGCTGTGGAGCGAGCCTTGCGACATGGGTTGCGTCCATCCGAGATGTTGGGGCGGTGGGGCGAATGTGAGTTTCTGGTAATTTCCCATGAACGCACTCTGCAGTTGCTCCTGAATCATGCCCATCAACTTACAGGTCTGGCCCGCACTGCAAATTTTCGATGGTGGGGAGATCGCATTGGACTGACACTCAGCATCGGTGCCGTGCAGTGGAA
>DAIDIX010000334.1 GCA_027451645.1 Candidatus Dormiibacterota bacterium
TCTCATCGAATGTTCCGTAGAATCGTCACGAAACGAACACACACTCACGCACTGCCGGGCAGTATTTCGGCATCACTGAAACTGGAGGTTCCTATGGCCATCGATTTTCGTCTCACAGAAGAACAGGAGGCGATTCGCGAGCTTGCCCACAACTTCGCTGAAAATGAGATGCGACCCAATGCTTCGTACTATGACGAGCATGAAGAGACACCGTGGGATATCATGCGGAAGGCTCATGAGCTTGGAATCGGGCCGTCAGGCGAGTTTCCGACGGAATATGGTGGTGGTGGACTTGACCGCGTGACAGCCCTGCTGCTCCAGGAAGAGCTCTCATGGGGAGATGCAGGCATTGCTGTGTCCATCATGGCAAGCGGCCTTGCAGGTACAGGCATTCTTGCCATGGGAACAGAGGATCAGAAGAAGAAGTATATTGGCATGCTCTGCGATCCAAAGGAGATGAAGCTTGCTGCACTGGCCCTCACTGAGCCGAACTCGGGATCGGACTCCCTCTCGCTTGAAACGACTGCCACGAAAGTCGATGGTGGCTATGTGCTCAATGGCACAAAGCAGTTCTGCACAAATGGCGGCATTGCAGATATTCATGTCGTCTTCGCAAACCGTGACAAGAGTCTTGGTCCTGCAGGTGTTGCAGCCTTCATTGTTGAGAAGGGAACCAAGGGATTTTCCATGGGAAAGAAGGAGCACAAGCTCGGTGTGCGTGCTTCCCATACAGCACAGCTGATCCTTGAGAACTGCTTTGTGCCAGATGAGAACTGTCTTGGGTATGACAAGGAAGGCAACCAGACAGGTCCAGGTGCTGTAGGTGCAATGCTCACGCTTGAGGCAACACGGCCAATGGTCGCTGCTGGAGCTCTCGGCATTGCACGTGCAGCCTTCGAGTTTGCACGGGACTACTCGCTGCAGCGCAACCAGTTCGGAAAGCCGATTGCGAAGAACCAGGCGATTGCATTCAAGCTTGCTGACATGGCAACAGAAATCGATGCAGCCAGGCTTCTCATCTGGCGGGCTGGGTGGATGGCAGAGCATGCCATTCCGTTCGAGCATGGTGAAGGCTCCATGGCAAAGCTCTTTGCAGGCGACACAGCAATGCGGGTGACAGTGGATGCTGTGCAGATCCTCGGTGGCTATGGCTTCATCAAGGACTATCCAGTCGAACGGTTCATGCGCGACGCAAAGATCTATCAGATCTGGGAAGGTACAGCTGAGATACAGCGCCTTGTCATCAGCAGGTATGTGCTTGGAGAGCGGAAGCGGAGCACACAGACTTCTTCCCCTGTTGTAGGAGCTTCAGCTTCCTAGTTCAGGCAGTACACAGACATTGAACGGGAGGAGCAGGTCACTGCCCTCCCGTTTCGTTTCTGCCATGACGGGATGTGTGTGAGTTCAGGCACTTTCCTTGGCTGCTGCAGGCTCAGCATCAAGCTGGAACATT
>DAIDIX010000335.1 GCA_027451645.1 Candidatus Dormiibacterota bacterium
GAATGGCTCGTCGTGGAGCCCGGTGTCGTCTTCTGCAGTCGCCACCGGGACCCAGCTTTACGGAGTCACGTGCACCACGGCGACCTTCTGCGTGGCCGTCGGAACCCAACTCGGTGCAAGTAACGGATCAGGCGGGTACTACTCGACGACGTTTGTCGTGGTGTGGAACGGTACTTCCTGGAGCACGGTCGGCTCCCCGAACACTTCCAGTACGGATAACGACTTCCTCCAGCGCGTGAGCTGCACGAGCACGACCTTCTGTATGGCAGCGGGCTGGTACCAGAGCGGAAGCAATGCTACGCAGACACTCATCGAGGAGTGGAACGGCACGAGCTGGAGCATCGTGACCTCGCCAGACACCAGTACGACCCTTCAGAACTACCTCGGTGGAGTGAGCTGCACGAGCACGTCGTTCTGTGTGGCGGCGGGTTATGCCATGACGAGTGGAGGGTTCCCAAATACCCTCGTCGAGCAGTGGAATGGGACGAGCTGGAGCATCGCCAGCTCGCCGAGCCCCGACAACAACGACAACCTCTATGGCGTGAGTTGCACGAGCAGCACGTGGTGCGACGCAGTCGGGCTGTACTGGGACACGACGATTGGGAATGACCAGACCCTCGTTGAGCAGTGGAACGGATCGAGCTGGAGTGTCGTCTCGTCCCCAGATGCAAACGCTAGTCAGAACCAGCTCAACGACGTGCAGTGCCTCAGTGCATCCTTCTGTGCCGCGGCTGGCTCTTACCTCCCTTCCGCTGGGGGCCTACAGACCCTCGTCGAAGAGTGGAACGGGACGAGCTGGAATCTCGACACCTCAGCGAACGCCGGAAGTTCCCTCTTCAACGACCTTTACGGTGTCGGGTGTCAGAGCACGACCGTCTGTTGGGCTGTTGGCGACGTACAAGTCGGTAGCGGCATCGACGAGTCCCTCGTCGTCGGGACCCTTCCTGCTCAGGCAACACCGGCGGATACGGCCGACGCCCAGCAAGCAGGGACGACAGGGAACTCCAACAACGTGAGCCAGACGCAGTGCGTCTGCAAAGTCGGAAAGCCCGTCAACACCCAGTCCGGCGATCTCTACGACACGGCAACAGACATCAACGTGCCAGGCCGTGGCTTCAACCTGAACGTCACCAGGTCCTACAACTCAATGTTGCGGGCGGAAAACATCAATGGAGCACAGCTCTACAACGACACCTGCGTTTCGGCATCTGAGTGCTGGGCGGTCGGATACTATGCGAACTCGTCATGGATTGTGCAGGGCGTAATCCTGCAATGGAACGGCACATCCTGGTCTAATGCCCTCACCCTGAACTATGCGCATTTCCAGGGCATCTCCTGCGTCTCGTCCAGTGAATGCTGGGCGGTTGGTCAACAGGGGCCGTCCCCAGCCCAGCCCATCGTCTTTGCCTATGATGGTACGACCTGGTCGCAAGTGTCGATGCCTTCCCTTC
>DAIDIX010000336.1 GCA_027451645.1 Candidatus Dormiibacterota bacterium
GTTGCAGACCACATTGGTGGCCTGCTTCTTGTTGCACTGGCTGCTGCTGCAATAACGATGGGCGGTTTTTATGCCCTCTACCGTCTCCTCAGGGAGCGCGGCACGAGCACGCTTGCAACTGGCATTGCGCTTGCATGTGCTGCCATGGCATCCCAGGTCGTTCTCGGTTCACGGCCCCAGGTGACAACCTTCACGTTTGCATGCATCATGCTCCTCGTTCTCGAGCTGAATCTCATGCGGACACGGAAGTCACGGTGGCTTCTTCCCGTGATCATGCTCGTATGGGCGAACAGCCATGCAGGATTCCTTGCAGGTTTTGGCATCATGGGAGTCACTGTGGTTGCTGAGCTTGCTTCTGCACTGCTCTCCGATACTGCTGAGGTGCCGCTCCGCCTGAGACGGCTCCAGGCACTCCTCCTTCCCATGCTCCTCACCCTTCCTGCTTCGTGGCTCAATCCCCGTGGACCCTACCTCATGCTCTATGCAGTGAAGGCGACATTCGGTGAGGCACTCAAGCCCATTGTCGAATGGAACTCTCCCAATTTCCACTTTGCAGCACTTCTGCCGCTCCTCTTCTTTCTTGGAACGACAGTGCTTCTTGGCATGCTGAGCAGGCACCGAAATCTCAAGGACGCTCTCTTCGCCTGGATAGGCATCACCCTTGTGCTCCTTGCTGTGAGAAACACGACCCTTGCCGTTGCATTCATTCTTCCGGCATGGGCAACAATGCTCGATGACGCAGCTCTGCCTTTCCTTACCCGCGTACGGCTCCGGGCATCACCAACGGGCACGCCAGCAGCAATCTTGACATCCGTACTCGTCATCATCATGGGCATCGGCGTTGCAGGCTTTGGAGTGCTCCGGGCTGCAGCCAATGCGTCTCCCCAGGGTGTTGGACGCGCCTATCCCTCATGCATCACATCTGTCCTCAGTCATGATCCCCAGAGGCTTCGCATCTTTGCCCCATACGGCATAGGAGGCTTCATCATCTGGAAGCTCTGGCCCCATGGATACGTCTATGAGTATGGCGAAAGCATCTCCCTTGGTGACAAGCTCTTCAACGACTATCTCCTCATCTCCCAGGGATCTCTCCACCCCTCAGCCATCAGCATGCTTGAGAAGAGCAGAACGAATGTCGTGATCACCTCACCGACATCGCTCCTTGCCCATGAGCTGAAGCAGGCAGGCGGCTGGACTCCTGTCGCGAACGAGCAGGGAACGACAGCATATGTTCACAGCACCATCCCAAATCTCTCGGCGTACAATGCATCCTGTCCAGCAGTCTAACTTTCATTCCGCATACAGCAGCCGAGCATCTGCACCTTCAGGAGTTCCCAATGCAACCGAATGACACAGCCTGGTGGAAATCAGCAGTCATCTACCAGATATATCCCAGGTCATTCAGGGATACGAACCGGGATGGCATTGGCGACCTTCGT
>DAIDIX010000337.1 GCA_027451645.1 Candidatus Dormiibacterota bacterium
TTCGGCTACGGAAGCTCGTCAAAATCCTGCAGCACGAGTGGCAAGACGATGCTCCATGCGGATGTGGATGAGGCGCACTACTGCTTCCGCGTTGCAGGGAAGCGCGGTGACAAGTTCGAATCCGGCTCGCTCAGCTACGGATCAATGCATGTCTACTCGCTCATTGTCGGCAAGGCACCCATGTGTCCTCTCGATGAGTGGACAGTGAGCCAGGCACAGCAGCTTCGTGAGGACACCATTGCATTCTGGCGTGACTGGATCTCCCAGTGCGACTATCAGGGACCGTACATCGCGGAAGTCCGCAGATCCTCTCTTGCCCTGAAACTCCTCTCCTATGCCCCCTCAGGCGCCTTTGTTGCAGCTCCCACAACGAGCCTTCCCGAGAAGATCCACGGAAAGCGCAACTGGGATTACCGGTTTACCTGGCTCCGGGATGCAGCCTTCAGCGTGATGTCGCTTGTCAATGTGGGCTTCCTATCTGAAGCCGAGCGGTTCTTCCGCTGGGTGGATGAACTGTCGTTCGGGGATGATGTGCCCAATCTCTTCTCCGTTGAGGGGGATCTTGCAGGCACTGAGGAGGCTGTCCTCAAGCAGTTTGAGGGATACCGCAGATCCCGTCCTGTGAGAATCGGGAATGCAGCTGCGCATCAGAAGCAGTGGGATGTCTATGGTGAGGTGGTTGATGCCATCTACCATTTCGCCATGCGCTCCGGAGAGCTCCGTCCCCGGACATGGAAGCAGGTGGAGACACTTGTCAACCTCGCTCAGGAGAGATGGCATCTACCGGATGCCTCCATCTGGGAGATCCGTGGTCCGGACAGGAGATTCTGCTACAGCCAGATGATGTGCTGGGTAGCCCTTGACCGGGGAATACGGCTCGCTTCCGCCTTTCACTGCACTGCTCCAATCGAGGAATGGACTGCAACCCGTGAAGCGATTGCGATGTCCCTCGTGACTGAGTACTACCACGAGGATATTGGCTCGTTCTCCCAGGCTGTTGGCCACCATGCTGTCGATGCATCAATCCTCCGCATTGCAACACTTGGTGTGCTGCCCGGCAATGATCCCTGCATCATCCGCACGATTGAGCGTGTGCAGCAGGAACTTGGTCATGGACCATTTCTCCACCGGTATCTCCGAGAGGGAGATGTTGACGGCATGCCACGCGGTGAGGGTGCATTCCTCATCTGCTCGTTCTGGATGGTAGAGGCTCTTGCACATGCTGGAGAGTACGGCCGTGCACGTCAGCTCTTTGAGCAGCTGCTCTCTGTTGGTTCCCCACTCGGCCTCTTCTCCGAGGAGATCGATATCACGACTGGGGACATGCTCGGGAACTTCCCCCAGGCGCTCACGCACCTGTCGCTCATCAACGCGGTCCTCCACGTGGCGGCGGCCGGGCAGGCGGAGGCGGCCGCGCCCCGCAGCTGACCGGCCGGGAG
>DAIDIX010000338.1:0-1046 GCA_027451645.1 Candidatus Dormiibacterota bacterium
ATCCTCAAGGGCCTCCCAGACAAGGGAGTGGAAGCCGGAATCCCATAGCCACTGCCACGGATAGACTGTTGGATTCGGTGCAGTGAAGTGGTACACATCGTTCCACTGCATGTTCATGACACTCCGGGCAGACTCCTCCAGTCGGGGAGCATTCTCTTCAAGGAATGGTGTCATGGCTAGATGCTACCGTAGCACGAGAGGATGCCAGCAGGCTGTTTCACGTGAAAGGAGTGGACATGATCATCTTCGGCAGTGCAAACGCTCTTCCTGGCCTTGATGCAGGCTGGAAGAGATTGACAGAGGGTGGCACAGCGCTCGATGCAGTGGAAGCTGCAGTACGCATCATTGAGGACAATCCTGACGACCATACTGTGGGCCTGTCCGGGCTTGCAAATGTACTTGGTGAAGTTGAACTCGATGCCTCGATCATGGATGGAGCCACAAGGGCATCGGGAGCAGTTGGTGCACTGCATGGATATGCTCATCCGATATCTGTTGCCAGAGCACTCATGACTGCACTCCCGCATGTGATGCTCGTGGGCGATGGCGCTGATGCATTTGCTGAGGAAATCGGTGCGGAAAGGCGGGATCTTGGTACAGCCGTTTCTCAAGAACTGTGGGAGGAACGGTTTCATGAACTTGCAGTACTGCATCCTTCACGGGGGCATGCCATCGCTGCAACGAATGCCCTTCTCACCTACGCTCATGCTGCTGGGACCGTGAATGTCATCGCTGTTGATGAAAGGGGACAGATTGCATCAGCTGTCAGTACAAGCGGCTGGCCCTGGAAGTACCCTGGCAGGCTCGGGGATACCCCTGTCATCGGTGCTGGCAACTATGCAGACAACCGGCATGGTGCTGCAGCATGCACGGGGTTTGGTGAGCTTTCCATTCGAGGGGTGACTGCGTACTCTGTGGTGCGCAACATGCATGATGGTACAGATGTGCTCGATGCATGCAGACAGGCGATTCGTGATCTTGCAGGTATGGCTGATCCTGGAATTGACAATCTCACAATGAGCATCGTTGCATGTTCCCGCTCAGGT
>DAIDIX010000338.1:1056-1422 GCA_027451645.1 Candidatus Dormiibacterota bacterium
TGCTGCAGTATCAACAATTCCAGGTGCAGAGTTCGCAATTCGGGAATCCGGCATGGAATCAGCTGTATGCCGGCCGCGCGTACATGTGCCATTCCATCCTGCGGAATAGTGGTTGTTGCAGGTTGGAGCAGAGCATATGCATTAGCATTAGGTCATGGCATGGTTCAAGAAGAGCAAAGAAGTACTACCATCACCTGAAGAACCTGAGGAAGAACCGCAGGCCCTGGTGATTGAGGGGGATCGGCCGTGCAGCGAGATCGGATGTACTGCAACTAACGGTGCTCCCTGCTCGTACAAGGATCGACGTGGCCATGCATGTCCTACAGCGTGGTGCCCTGAGCACCAGACAGTAGTGAATGGCCTCTG
>DAIDIX010000339.1 GCA_027451645.1 Candidatus Dormiibacterota bacterium
GTGCTGCTCCGGAATCTCGATACGCTCCCCCTTGCAGCATTTCATCACACCGTGTTCAACAACACTGGGGACTACCGGGATGTCGCACGGTTCCTCCGGAGTGAACACCTCAGCATCTGGCATCAGTGAGGAGCAGTTCTCTCCTGCTGGAGGCGGTAGGCTGCTAGTGCCAGCCACAGACATGCACGCTCCCGTGCAGAGCTGCAGACAATGCCGAACTCCCTGAGCCGTTCGAGGCGGTATGTGAAGCTGTGCCGGTGAATGCCAAGCGCTTCCGCTGCAGGAGCAATGGCCCCCTCCTCGAGAAATGCAGCAAGTGTTGCAAGATACATCTCCCTCTTTCCCGCTGCCAGGGAGTGCAGGGGACCGAGGTATGCCTCTACATACTGCTCAGTAATGGCAGGCTCTGCGAGCATCACAGAGAAGAGGCTGAATGCCTCCTCGCTGACAACACGGGAGTCTGGAGCAAGGTGCCGTGCAATTCCAAGAGCATGCCTGGTTCTCATGACAGACTCCGGGATGTCCTCGATTGCACATCCTCCCGGGCCTATGCAGCATCGGATGGAGATCCTGCTGAGGAGCTTCTCGAGTTCGCTTGAGAGGACCTCATCCGGGATGCGCTCTGGCACGAGCAGTGTGAGGAGGGTCTCGGACTCATGATGGACGAACGCGTGGAGGGAGCGGGCTGTCGTGTCTACATGATGGACATCCTCCATGCTGTCGACATCGATGACAATGACCCTGAAGGGGGGTTCAATGGAGAGATCCAGCCGGAGGGCTTCCCGTCTCAGGTCCTCCCGGGCATCTCCAGCGAGGAGGCGCTGGAGGATCCGTTCCCGTTCCCGGTCATGCTGCCGGAGAAGTGACTCACGGGTGAGGAGATATGCACCACCGACTGCACTGCTGATGTCGTCCAGGTACTCGAGCACGTGCCGAGTGATGGATATGAGTGCATCCGGGGGAAGGGGAGTGTTCGCATAGGTGGATCCGATTACCTCGTCCCACACGACCTTTGCTGCAAGCCTGTACGCTCCAAGGAGGACTTCAAGGGGAATTCCCTGCTGTGCAGTGGCCGACCCGATCGTTGCAAGTCGTGCAAGCTCATCCCGGTCCACACCCTGAGGGGAGCGGAGGCTCCGTATGAGTGTCCGGAGCGCATCAGAGCATGCCCTCCTGGTCATGAGGAGTGTGCGGAACGTGGAGAGTTCCCGTGGCAGGGTGAGCTCCTGTGCAATGCGCTCCGTCATGAGCCTGCTGAACCCGTCGATGTCATTGAGGAGCCGCTGGACAGCCTCGTCTGGCAGAACTGTTGCAGAGGGAGTGAAATGTGCTTGCGGTTCCATGTCTGTATTGTACAGAATGGCCAAATTCCATGGAGAGTTCATGGGGGAACTGGCCGTTGTGTGTTGGCTACTCGGGA
>DAIDIX010000340.1 GCA_027451645.1 Candidatus Dormiibacterota bacterium
ATGTGGGTGTCTCAAGCACAGAACTCCTCATGGGCCTCATCGAAGCCGAGATAGGCCATACCGAGGTTGTCAAGGCAATCTCCATCAAGGCATCGGGTGTAAGCATCATCGATGTTGCAATCCCGGAGAACTCGGACTATGTGGGGAATCCTGTTGACTCTCTGAGACTGCCCGAGGGATTTCACCTTGTAAGCATCGTGAGGGACGGAACAGTCCAGTTCCCAACTCCTACATTCATCCTGCAAGGTGGTGATGAACTTATCGTGCACTCAGAGCGCCTCGACCCCGAAGCCCTGAGGCGTGCAGTCCTCTCCCCCCCTGTACGGAACTGAGGACAGCCAGTCTCCTCACAGCCCAGTGAGTATCGTGTAACAATTCCACTTCCCGTTTTATGTCGCATGACATCGCTGCTATGATGATGCAAACATGCAGATTCGCACTACGGGTTTATCATGAAGCGACATGTCCGGTGGTTGCCCATCCTCGCCTGTGTGCTCGGTGTGATAGCACTCAGCTCGTGCGGAGTGGACACAGGCGTGTCCTGGACAGTCTCGAGCGACCTCGGTAGCCAGACAGGGGTGAGCTACACCTACGCATATACTGCCACTGCAGGGGGAACGATCAACGATGTGGAGATCGCTCTCCCCCTCACAACACCGACAGCAGGAGTGACTCCTACCGTCTCCTCCGTGACAGGACTGGGCGCTGGGACAGTGAGCATCGGCCAGGGGCAAGGGCCTGTTGGAGAGATGATTGGCATCTCCTGCATAAGTTCCAGCCAGTGTCTGTCCTCGGGATTTGGAGGACTCTCCTACGTCGGAACATCCCTCACTACTGCTCCCTCCTGGACAGAGTATGCAAACACTGCGTCTGGCCTTTCCTCAATGACCAAGTCCGGCGGCGCTGTTACGGACATCGCCTGTCCTTCCACGACTGTCTGCTATGCAGTCGGATTCCAGTGGGGGTCTGGTGCAACGCTCGAAGGTTTCATTGCAGAGTCGAACTCCAGCGGGGCTGGCTCATGGACTGAACAGCTCCTCAGTTCGAGCAGTCTCCTGTACGGCATCTCCTGCACCAGTACAACAACCTGTGAGGCAGCAGGCAGTGCAGGCTACATTTTTGGAACGACAAATGGGGCGACATGGACATCCCAGACATCTGGCACGACCAACCAGCTTGAGGGCATCGCATGCAGCAGTGCGACAGCATGCACTGCAACTGGTGTATCCGGCACTACGCTCTACACGACCAATGGTGGGGCAACCTGGTCCACTGCTGCTGCCATAACAGCGAACGACCTGTACCACGTGAGGTGCACAAGCACGGGGGTATGCCTCACTGCAGGACTTTCAGGTACCATTCTCCTTTCCTCGAAT
>DAIDIX010000341.1 GCA_027451645.1 Candidatus Dormiibacterota bacterium
GTACCATTGCAGAATTCTGGAATGTTGCAGCCATTCCTGCTCCTGCTCCACGCTCCCTGGGTGGAAGGCTGTTCATTATGCCAGCACGGTTTGGTGAAGCGAAGAGCCCCATAGCAACGCCGTTGAGGAATATCACTGCCGCAAACCCTGGATATCCGAAGTTGGTTGGAAGTAGCTCGAGCACAAAGAATGAAACTGCTGCAAGAATCATTCCTCCCGTTGCAAAGGGACGTGCACCAAAGTGGTCTGAGAAGTAGCCAGAAACTGGTCCTGCAACGAGAAACCCTGCAGTGAGCGGCAGGAGATAGATTCCTGCCCACAGTGGTGTCTGTGCATATGTATACCCGTGGAGGGGAAGCCATATTCCCTGGAGCCAGATGATGAGAATGAACATCATGCCACCACGCCCCATTGAGGCGAGGAGTGCAGCGAAGTTTCCGGCACTGAACGCACGGATCTTGAATAGCTTGAGCTTGAACATGGGGTGATCGGTCTTCGTTTCATACCAGCCAAAAAATGCAAGGACTGCAACACCGCCAATGAGCTCAGTAAGTACTGCTGGACTTCCCCACCCCATGGTGCTTGTGCCGTACGGTTCAATACCGTTCGTGATGCCTACGAGAACTGCAATGAGCCCCACAGCGAATGTCACATTGCCAATCCAGTCGATCTTTGCTGGAGTGCGGAACCCCTGTTCCCTGAGCCGGAAAATTGCCCAGAGCGTGCCTGCAATGCCAAATGGCACGGACACGAGGAATACGAGTCTCCAGTCGAGAGGAGCAAGCAGCCCTCCCAGCACAAGACCGATGAACGATCCTGCAATTCCCGCAACGTTGTTGATCCCAAGTGCAAGTCCCCGCTGATTCTTTGGAAATGCATCTGTAAGTATTGCTGCAGAGTTGGCAAAAATGAATGCGCCACCTATTCCCTGGACGATGCGGAACACGATGAGCTCAATTGCACCGGCTGCACCCGTACTCCACGTTACAGACAGAAGAATGGAAGCGACAGTGAAGATGGCAAAACCCACTGTGTACATCTTCACTCGCCCAAACATGTCTCCCACATGGCCGAAACTCACGACGAGAACAGCAGTGACGACCATGAAACCCATGAGGAGCCAGAGGAAATACCCTGAATTTCCTGGATCCAGTGGATTGAGCTTGATTCCCTTGAAGATGTTTGGCAGTGCAATGAGCACAATCGATGAGTTGATTGTCGCCATGAGTATGCCAAGCGTGGTGTTCGTGAGCGCAACCCACTTGTACCGGTCATGCTGCACTGGATGCGACGGGGAAACAGCCGCAGAATTCATTCTGTACCTCCAGCGACACCAAGTGTCGCATTCACTTCTACCTCT
>DAIDIX010000342.1 GCA_027451645.1 Candidatus Dormiibacterota bacterium
GCACCGAAATGCATGGACAGAACGACTACTCCCTTTCCCTTCTCCACTGCACCTGTGAAATTCTCGACATTCTCGATATCGAGACGGCCCCACAGCTTCTGCCAGCGGTACCTGAGCTCCATGACATCCACCCAGGATCGCGCGAGATGTTCCGCATTGTGCCGTGCAAGCTTCCTGAGGTCCCGCTTTGCGAGCTGTGGCGATACATGCTGAAGATTCGACCTCAGTCCATCAAGGGCGTGAGGCCGGGCGATGCTCACGACATCTGCAAGCCGTGCAGCAAGAAAGTACGACGTTCTCCGCGGAAGGATGCGAACAAGTGACTCTGCAGTCCGGAATCCAACGTAGGGGAGTCTCGACTGCTTTCGAGCACTTTCCGTTTGGTTCACGTGATCCTGGTCGTCGGTCATGGTCGTGCTGGACATGATCGTCGGGCTCTGCTCCTCAGCTGCAATCTCGCCGAAAAAGGGTGGTACACCACATTGTGCACCACCCTTCCCCTGTTGCGGACACTAGTTGGCTGCTGGCCGTGCACTCACTTTTCCGTTCGCACTCTTCCCAGGCACACTGGATGTGGATGCTGTGTCCACTGCAGTGTCCTTCTGAGCGTAGTCATGGATGAACTGCTCTGTGAGCTCACGGGCCACGGAATCGTGGACCTGCCGTGGGGGTGACTTCATGAAGTACGACGAAGGACCCTCAAGCGCTCCAGAGATCTTGTTGTCAAGCGCAAGCTTGCAGCACCGGACAGCATCAATGACAATGCCTGCACTGTTCGGAGAATCGACAACCTCGAGCTTCAGCTCGACATTGAGTGGCACATCGCCGAAGGAGCGGCCCTCAAGTCTGATGTACGCCCATTTGCGGTCATTGAGCCAGGGCACATAGTCAGATGGGCCAATATGGATATTCCTGTCTTCCATCGGCTGATCCAGCTGGGAGCGGACACTGTTAGTCTTTGAGATCTTCTTGCTGACCAGGCGCTCCCGTTCGAGCATGTTGAGGAAGTCAGTGTTGCCACCGAAATTCAGCTGGTAGGTGTTCTCAAGCAGCACACCCCGGTCACGGAAGAGACGGGTAAGTACGCGGTGGATGATTGTGGCTCCAACCTGGGACTTGATGTCATCACCAATGATGGGAAGTCCTGCCTTCACAAAGCGCTTCTGCCAGTACTCCTCACGGGCAATGAATACGGGCATGCAGTTCACCATTGCACAGCCAGCTGCAAGGATCTGCTCGGTGTACCACTTCGTTGCCTCTTCGCTTCCGACAGGAAGGTAGTTGACGACAACATCAGTGCCTGTATCCTTGAGAACCTGCGGGATGTCAACAGTCGATCCCGGGGCTTTCGTGAT
>DAIDIX010000343.1 GCA_027451645.1 Candidatus Dormiibacterota bacterium
TGGGTACACCACTTTTTCACGATGGGTGCAGGCACTGATGTTAATGCAGTCTTTGGCATTGCAACAATGATCATCTCCGTGCCTACAGGGGTGAAGATCTTCAACTGGCTTGCCACAATGTACAGGGGGCGAATACGGTTCGCCTCACCGATGTACTTCTTCATGGGGTTTGTTGTTCTCTTCACGCTTGGTGGTGTTACAGGAGTCATTCTGGCTGTTCCTGGTCTCGACTACCAGCTGCACAACAGCCTCTTTCTCGTTGCCCATTTCCACACCATGATCGTGAGTGGTGTCCTCTTTGCAGACTTCGCCGGTCTCATCTACTGGTTTCCGAAGATCTTCGGTTTTACACTTAATGAGAAGTGGCTCAAGAGATCATTCTGGTTCTGGTTTGTGGGGTTTGTCTTCGCATTTGCACCGCTGTATGTGCTTGGATTCATGGGAGTGACTCGCAGGACAAGCCACTATGCAGCATCAACTGGCTGGCAGCCGCTCTTTGCTGTTGCAGCTGTTGGAACTGTGCTCATAGCAGTAGGGGTTGCGATTCAGGTTGGTCTCTTCATTGCAAGCATTCGTGCAAGGAATGCTCACCGGGATCTCACTGGGGATCCATGGAATGGCAGGACCCTGGAATGGGCACTTCCATCTCCAGTGCCTGCGTACAACTTCGCCATCACGCCTGTCGTACATAGCAGGGATCCGTTCTGGGAGGCAAAAGAAGGGAAGGAGCCTGATCCGCTCCAGCCTACAGCTACGCATCCGTATGAGGACATCCTGCTGCCGATGAATACGCCCACAGGTTTCTTCATTGGCATGGCAGGTTTTCTTGTGGGATTCTCGATGATCTGGCATATGTACTGGCTTGGTGCGCTCGCTGCAGTGCTGTTCATCTTCATGCTGGTGTATCGGACGACGTCAACAGATGACGCCGAGTACGTGATACCGAAGGAACTGCTGACGGGAACTGGCAGACGTGCAAAGGGAGGGATTGCAGCATGAGCGCCACCTCGCAGCACCTGTCACGGTCAGAGCATCAGCAGAAGGACATCACGACACTCATCGGATTCTGGGTGTATGTCATGACGGACTGTGTCGTATTTGCCAGCCTGTTTGCAGTCTTTGCAGTCCTCCGGTCGAGGACAGCTGGTGGTCCATCCATATCGCAGATTGTTGATCTTCCATATGCACTTCTGGAGACACTTGCACTGCTTGCAAGCAGCTTCACGTGCGGACTCGCGATCCTGTCCGCTCAGCGTAGATCCCGGAAGGGAGTCATCCTCTTTCTCGGACTGACATTCCTCCTTGGAGCGACATTCCTTGCAATGGAGCTCATTGAATTCCATGGTCTCATC
>DAIDIX010000344.1 GCA_027451645.1 Candidatus Dormiibacterota bacterium
GTTGCAGACAAGGAGATCGAGGCGGGCATGCGTGCGGATGAGCTTGTACGCAGACCAGGCGGATCCCCCCACGAGAATCAGTGTGCCAATGATGTTGAAAAGAACGACTGCAACAAAGAGCAGGCTTCCATGACTGATTGCATTCCCCATGATTCCCTTCGCTGTATCGAGAAGTCCTGCATCCACCTTGACTGTCAGTGCATCAATGAGTACTGGTATCGAAGCAAGAACCACGATCCCCACAACAATGCGTGCTGCAACCTTTGGCATGAGGAGAAATACTGTGCCGAGTGCAAGGTAGATGACACCGAATGCACCACCAAAGAGATAGAAGCCGCGGAACACGGGGACTGTGAAACCCTGTGCCTCGCCAACTGCCTGGAAGGCTGCTGCAAGTGCGAAGAACACGAGTCCGATGCACCATGCAAGAAACTCGGGCCGCTTGCTCCTGCTGAACTTGTTCGCTACAACCATTGCAAACGCGAGTGAAACAATACTCGCAAGGACTGCAAAGACAACCATCTGTCACCCTCCAACCTTCCTCTCGCTTCGCTCATACTAGCACTTCACCTCAGCACCCGATTGGGCTCCCCTGAGAGCGCATCTCAATGGCAACTTGTCATGAACTGGCCCTTCACGCACATCGTCATGCAATAATGGAACACGTACGAGCCGACTCGAGAAGGAAGGGAACACTGATGCCGACGTCCCAGAACTCTTCACCCCTACTCCCATCCACGAATCCACCTTCCCATTCCACGCTTCCTGAAGATGAACAGCCTGTTCCCTCCACCGAGGTGGTGGGCTGGGCACTCCATGCACTGTCCAAAGGACATGAGCACCGGACAGACTTCGAGCTTCGAGGTGTTCTCGCAGCTGCCCTCCACGTTGACGAATCGGTCCTTGCCCTCTTTGACAGGCCTGCCCTTGAACATGCTGTCGAGGCTGTACGGGCACTCGTACTGAGGAATCAGCTCCTCACAGCAGAAGCAACAATCGATGAGCTCACCCAGTCCCTGAGGCGTGGTGCAGGACTTTCAGCACTGCAGCGTGAACTCAGACGATACCAGCGCAACGGTGGTCGGGGAGTCGTCGTCGTGTTCATCGATGTCGATGGTCTCAAGACTGTCAACGACACGGTTGGACACTCAGCAGGTGATGATCTCCTGAGAACTGTTGTCCAGTCCGTTTCCACCCACCTCCGCTCCTATGACATCATCTTCCGATACGGTGGCGATGAATTCGTCTGTGCACTCACGGAAGCAACCCCTGCAGATGCACGGAAGCGCCTCAAAGCCATTCAGGAACACATCCGT
>DAIDIX010000345.1 GCA_027451645.1 Candidatus Dormiibacterota bacterium
TGGTAATCAAAGACGAGCGTCGTTTGCATAGGTGTGGTCTCAGTGTAGAGCCTTTTCCGGACTGCGTCCAATCAGGGCTGTTGAATCAGGAAGGTGCTCCTTCTGGAAGGATCTCGAGGAGGGAGCGGATATCACTGATGGCAGGAATGGTGTCTGGTGGAGTCAGGGAGGACCCTATGGGGAGGTAGAGGATGCCCTGCATTCCTGCATTCCTGGCTCCACCCATGTCCTCATGCACTTTGTCTCCGACCATGATGCAGCGTTCTGGTGCACTTCCAAGCGTTGCTGCGAGTGCAGTAAAGACACTGGGATCCGGCTTCCGGATCTTCGTGAGACCCGAGAGGGAGATGCTTTCCAGATACGGGAGCATCCCAAGTTGGGCGAGCTGGAGCATTACTGCCTCGGGATAGCTTGCATTGGAGGCAAGACCAATGGCGTAGCCCCGATCATGAAGTGCAGCGAGTGTGGTGAGTGCTCCCTCGACGGGAACTGCACCATGTCCCCAGGCATGCTGCTCAAGGAGATAGATGCGGTGTATGAGCTCCTTCGTGCACGACACTCCATGGGATGCGTAGTGCTCGAGGTACGTCCCCAGTACATTGGCCTCCTCGTCAGGCCGGGCATCCCGGGCAGCAGCTACGGCTGTGAAAATCTCCGTGTGGAGCTTTGCTATCTCGTGTGGGGAGTGAAGGTCATGGGTGCCATCATCCGGCAGCAGGGCGAGGATTGCTGCATATGCTGCATCAAGTTCCGCGTGTGGAGGAGCGAGTGTGGCCAAGGTCCCCTCGTAGTCGAAGAGGACGACATCACAGTGTGCGAATGAAGCTGGAACTGTGGAGCCGCTCACTGTGGTGCCCGTGGCGGACGGCTGCCTCCACGGCGGGAACGCCCACCAGGCCTGCGGCCAGGAGGACCATGCTGCTGGGGACTTGTGCCATTTTGGGGAGTGCTGTTACCCCCACCACCTGAACGGCGCCGCCGTTGCCGTCGCTTCGGTCGTGACTGGAGCTTCTCAAAGAAGATCTCATCTGGACGCTTTCTCTCGGGAAACACCACCATTGCATTGGGATGTCCCTCGATACGCTCCCGATACTCCTCGATGAGTGTCTCGAGCTGGCGCTTGTTCTTGCTCGTTGGAGCGACCTTCTCTGCCCAGGGCTGGAGTGCCTGCTGCGCAGTCCGCGGAGCAGATTTCTCCCTCTCATCACCTGCTTCCGGAATCTGGCCCAGAACATTGCGGATGGCACGTTCGACAAATTGGAGGGGATCGTTCGGATCTGTTTC
>DAIDIX010000346.1 GCA_027451645.1 Candidatus Dormiibacterota bacterium
CAATGACTGCATATTGCGTGGCCCGGTCTGCGATGTGAAAGGCAGCCCTTCTTCCTGTCGATTTCAGCGAGAAGATGCCTGCAACAAGGATGATGAACACGATTGGATTCGGCGCAGAGCCTACAGCGTACATGCCAGCAATGACTGCCACGAAGATGATGAGACCTGCAATGGCAAACTTGCGAGAGATGACTTCTGCAACCCGGCCACCATCGAGGGGGGAGAAGGGTATGAGATTGAGGAGCGTGATGGTGAAGCCGATGCTTGCAGTTGCAGCAAGGATGCCAGTGAATGCTCCATTCGCGTTCGCCACTGAGGCAGCTAGTGCAAGTGCTGCAATGAGGAAGCCTGCAATGGGGCCAGCAATGGCAATGACTGCTGCCTGGACAGGTGTGCCCACACGTGTCCGCATGGTGACTGCACCGAATGGTCCGAGAAACACTGGGAGCTTTGCTGGTATGCCATACATCCATGAGGTGACGTAGTGTCCGAGTTCATGGATGGCAATGAGGACAATGACGCCAATGCCGAGTCCCCATCCGAAGATGCCCACCATGATGACAAAGGAGATGATGAATGCCCAGAGGGGAAGTGCAGCCTTGAGGATGATTGCTCCGAACTTGAGAACAGCAATGAGGGCAGCACCTATGGCTCCCCCTATTCCCGTCTTTCTCTTTGGCGCAGCGGGAGCTGGAGGAGCGACTTGGGCATATCCGCCAAACGTCATCGGTGGCGGTGGTGGACCCTGGGGTCCACTGTTCAATGGGGGAGGAGGATTCCATTCTGGAGGATTGGTCATGTACTTCATTGTAGGTGTTCGTGATGATTCGGGCTCTGGAGCTGGCCTGTGTAACATGATTCGTAGAGCGCGCGTTCCTTCAGGTGTGGCAGCAGAACAGCAGGGATATCGATGACACGTCAGTCAAGTGCACGTATCGCAGCAGTGCTTGCGATTCAGCGGAAGCGGGCAATCCTCCAGGAGAGGACGCGCCGAGGCCGGAGAGGTAGACGCTTTCTCCTTTTTTGCGGGCTCTTCATGCTTCTCGCCTCCTCAGGTGGCATTGGAGCTGTTGACTATGTTGCCTACTCTGTGGAGTCCCATATACCAGCTCCACGAACATTTCCAGCAGACTCGTTTGTCTACTCGCGAAATGGCACGCTCCTTGCTGAGCTCCATGACCCGGGAACAACGCGAATCCCCATACCGCTATCCCAGGTTGCTCCAGTGCTCATCCAGGCAACGCTTGCAGTCGAGGACAAGAATTTCTGGCATGAGGG
>DAIDIX010000347.1 GCA_027451645.1 Candidatus Dormiibacterota bacterium
GGGGATTTCTCGATTGAGGTGTTCATTGACCGGTACAATGCGGATCTTGCAAATGATTACGGCAATCTCATCTCCCGGACTGAGAAAATGTGCGCGAAGTACTTTGCCGGAAAGGTGCCGGGACTCGGAAGGGAAGAGGATCTTGACCATGAGCTTGAATCGCTCGTACGTGATGGTCTCCCGAAGTATGAGGCGTGCATGGCATCTCTTGACCTTGCAGGTGCTCTGCAGAATGCTATGGCTGTCGTGCGCCGGGCGAACAAGTACATCGAGGAGAGTGCACCGTGGAGCCTTGCTGCTGCAGGCGATGCACGGCTTGGAACAGTCATCCGCAATCTTCTCGAGGCAATTCGGGTAGCTACTGTGCTCCTTGCCCCGTATCTTCCAACAGGAACATCCCGCGTTGCAGCAGATTTCGGCATGACCCTTGATGCTTCTGCACTGGAAGCCGTGCGGGGCCCCTGGCTGTGCCTGACAGAAGGGGACACCATCGCTGTTGGCCCCATCCTCTACCCTCGACTCAACCGGGAAGAGGTGCTTGCCAGGGAACCATCGGCTGCACATGCTCATTGATGCCCACACCCACCTCGATCTCGTGGCAGACCGGGGCATTCCGGTTCCCGATGCACTCCGCCATGCACGGGAAGGAGGTGTATCCCACATAGTCACAGCGAGCAATGATCCGAACGATGCTGCATGGGCTGTGGATGCTGCATCCACGTGGCGTGGCGTTGTGGCAACAGTCGGATGGCATCCCATCCAGGACCATGCCCCGAGTGAAGATGAGCTCCGTGAGCTCACATCGCTCGCTTCGAGGGAGCACGTTGTCGCCATCGGGGAAGTTGGCCTCGACTACCACTTCCGCTCCGGCTACCATGAGACACCGAAGGACGTGCAGCAGGCTTCCCTCGAATCCCTTCTTCACCTTGCAGCAGCGATGGACCTTCCTGTTGTCATCCATGCCCGGGATGCAGAGGAAGACATTCTTGCGATGCTTGACAGCGCGAATGCGCAGCACGTGCTTTTCCACTGCTTCCAGGGAGATGTTGCCCATGCGCGGAAGTGTCTTGACCGGGGGTATCTCATATCCTTCTCCGGCATTGTCACTTTCCCATCTGCATCAGTCCTCCAGGAAGTGGCTCGCTTTGTGCCTGAGGGGATGTTCACGATTGAGACTGATGCACCATTTCTCACGCCTGTGCCATACCGTGGCACGACAAATGAGCCCCTCCGTGTGCGTGAGACTGCAGCATATCTCGCTTCCGTGA
>DAIDIX010000348.1 GCA_027451645.1 Candidatus Dormiibacterota bacterium
GACATTGTCGAGCCCTCCCAGCTCCGGGTGGAGCTTGCACGGCGATTTGCGACGTATGCACGCCGCAGGCGTCCAGGAGCAGAGTGGAGGCATCATGCAGTATTTCCCGTGTAGCACGGCATCCAGTGAGTTGATGGAGGTTCACCCATGCGGGTAGTGGCTTCAGAGTCCGTCACGAGCGGACATCCTGACAAGATTGCAGACCAGATCAGCGATGCAGTGCTTGATGCAGTTCTTGAGCAGGATCCGAATGGCCGGGTTGCATGCGAATGTGCAGTCACCCGGGGAACAGTATTCGTCTTCGGCGAGATCACGACAGATGCGTATGTGGATGTTCCGCATCTTGCACGCGAAGTCATTCATGAGATTGGCTACACGGATTCTGCATATGGCTTCGACTCGAGCAGCTGCGGAGTCCTTGTCTCCATCGATGAACAGTCTCCGGATATTGCTGTTGGAGTGAATCCTGGTGGTGCTGGCGACCAGGGGATGATGTACGGCTTTGCATGCACGGAAACGCCGCAGCTCATGCCGCTTCCAATACAGCTTGCGCATGACCTTGCACGTACACTGACAGATCGCCGGAAAGACGGAACACTGAAGTGGGCACGGCCGGATGGGAAGACCCAGGTGACTGTCACCTATGACCGTATTGGCCATCCGGTGCATATCGAGAATGTGCTCGTGAGTTCCCAGCACGATCCCTCAGCAACACATGCCGAGATCTTCGACGACATCCAGCGGTCTGTTGTCGATGCAGTGATTCCCGAGGAACTCATTGACGATGCAACATTGCGGCTTGTCAATCCGACTGGCCGCTTTGTCGTTGGTGGACCAGTTGGCGATTCCGGTCTCACAGGTCGGAAAATCATCGTTGATACGTATGGCGGGTATGCACGGCATGGTGGCGGAGCATTCAGTGGCAAGGATCCCACCAAGGTTGACCGGAGTGCCTCGTACGCAGCACGGTGGATTGCGAAGAACATTGTTGCAGCAGGACTTGCAAGCCACTGCGAGGTGATGCTTGCCTATGCGATCGGGATGGAGAAGCCTCTTGCCTTCACAGTGGACACATTTGGTACGGAACAGGTAGCTCCCGAGAAGATCGTGGCAGTTGTCGAGGAGCATTGCGATCTCACGCCTCGGGGCATCATCGATGCTCTTCAGCTCCGCCGTCCCATGTATCGTCAGGTTGCAGCATACGGCCATTTTGGAAGGACTGACTGCAATGTGCCGTGGGAGAAGCTGACGCTCGCAG
>DAIDIX010000349.1 GCA_027451645.1 Candidatus Dormiibacterota bacterium
AACAGGATCTCGAGACCATTGCTGACACGCTCTGTGACATGGTGAGCAATCCGCTCAATGACAAGGAGCACATGGACCGTGAGCGCGGTGCAGTCCTTGAGGAACTCGGGAACCGGCAGCAGGATACGTTCACCTGGTGCTTCGATGCTCTCCAGCAGGTTGCCTTTGGCGGAAAGCAGTCAATGGCATGGAGTGCCATTGGCTTCGAGGAGAATGTGAAGTCAGTGACGCCGAAGGAGATGAACGAGTACCATGCCCGGTTCTACGATCCTCACCAGACTGCCCTCATCGTCTGCGGAAGCAGGGTGCTCGACAAGGACACAGCAGAGAAGCTCCTGCAGAGCTACCCCAAGGGGCAGCGGGGTGCACGAACTCCAACGAAGTGGGGGCAGGGAAAGCTGTTCGTCGGGAAGTCCCTTCCTGTACCTTCCGGGCAGCGGCCAGTCGTTGATGCTCTCGTTGCACTTCCTGGCATACCAGTCAATGATCCCGACACCACTGCTGCCCATGTCCTGACCATGCTTCTCTCAGGAGGCAACTCTGCACGGCTTGAGGTGCTCCACAGGAAGAACCCAAAGCTTGCACATGAGATGTTCGTGTACAACAGGCAGTATTCGGATGCTGGTCAGTTCATCCTTGGGGTTCGAGCAGATCTTCCCCAGGCGGAGAAGGCATTTGGAGAGATGGTCAGGGAGCTCGACCGGCTTGCCAGGACACCGGTCTCCCGTGAGGAACTCAGACGGATCACCACGCTTGCGAGTGCAGATCTTCTTGGGTCCACAGAACACACGAATGATCTTGCAGAGTTCTATGCGACACGGTGGGGCAATGCTGAGCCGATTTGCTCCCCAGCCGAGCTTGCTGCAGAGTATGAGAAGGTCACTTCCAAGGACATCCAGCGTGTTGCAGCACGGCTCATGGCTGGACTCAAGGATGCACGTCTCACCTTTGTCCACCAGGTGGATGGAGCAACCGGGAAGAATGCCCTCGGGAGATCCCTGGATGAGGAGGGGACAGCTCTACTCCATGCCGCAACCGCACTTGCTGGACATGACAAGGGTCTGCAGTAGGGCACTCTCAAACAGGATGGTGGCTTCTGGCGTTTCTGCGACAATGGACGGATCATGTCCAGTCCCGTGCTCTCTGTCGAACAGCTCACGAAAGTCTACAGCTCAGTACCTGTAGTGAACTCCATCTCTTTCGAAGTGCCGAAAGGGGAAATCTTTGGAATTCTCGGCCCGAAT
>DAIDIX010000350.1 GCA_027451645.1 Candidatus Dormiibacterota bacterium
TGGAGGCCATTGCCGCGTGTGCACGCGGGGGAATCGCAACGAAGATGATCACCGGGGACCAGCCAGGCACAGCCCGTGCAGTTGCGACGACCCTTGGCATCCTCGTTGACGGGGAGTCCCCTGTACTTGTGGGGAGCGAGATGGATGCACTCGATGCAGCGGAGGCACCTGCACGCATCCGTGAGACAAGGGTGTTTTCCCGGGTCACCCCGGACAGGAAGATCGGCATTGTCCGTGCCCTGCAGGAGGACCACGAGGTTGTCGCAATGACAGGGGATGGCGTGAATGATGCCCCGGCCCTCCGCCAGGCAAATGTCGGCATTGCCATGGGACAGGGTGGCACTGCCGTGGCACGGGATGCTGCGGACATCGTCCTTACCGATGACAACTTCGCGACCATCGAGCATGCCATCGAGGAGGGCCGGGGCGCCATAGACAATGTCATCCGGTACCTTGCATGGGCACTCCCCACGAACATGGGCGAGGGACTCATCATCCTCGTCTCCGTCCTGCTGGGGACTCCCCTCCCCATCCTGCCCGCACAGATCCTCTGGGTGAACCTCACGACAGCAGTCTTTCTCGGCATGTCCCTTGCCATAGAGGCAAAGGACAGGGACATCATGGACCGTCCTCCACGGGACATCCACGGTTCCCTCATCAGTGGGGAGATCGTGCGCCACATCCTCTTTGTCGGGATTCTGGTCGTTGCCGGGACAGGCGCGCTCTTCATGTGGGAACGCGGCAGTGGCCTCTCGGAAGACCAGGCACGGACTGCAGCAGTGAACCTCCTCATTCTCGTCGAGATCCTGTGTCTCCTGAGCTACCGCACAGAACACTTTGCCTTCCGCTGGTCCCAGCTCCGGACAAACTGGTGGATGCTCTGGGGCATCGGGATACAGGTGGCCCTCCAGCTTGCCTTCACGTACTGGTCCCCCCTCCAGCATGCCTTCGGGGCAGCAGAGGTACCGCTCCTCACCTGGGCAAAGGTTGTCGCCATCGGCATGGTCATCGGTACTGCTGTCGAGGTGGAGAAGCACCTCCTCCGGCCCCACGCACACCGGTTCCGGTCATAGGAAGTCCAGTGTGTCCCCCCAGGGACAGCTGAGCTATGCCAGGCCCTGGTGCCCCTGTCCGGCACGGGGTGTGTGCAGCTGCCGTGCAACATGGTGGGGAGTCCTGCTTCCCGTCTCCTGCTGGAGCCTCCGGGATGCCTCGA
>DAIDIX010000351.1 GCA_027451645.1 Candidatus Dormiibacterota bacterium
GCCGTGATGGATGGATGCCAATGCTCGAGCAGGTAAAGCAGTTTGCCGAGCCATAAGCTCCAGCTTCCTGGCATATGGTGAGCCTTGTCACCGGCACGTGCATGCTGCAGCGTTCAGCGAACGATCGGCTGCCACACGCTGCTCCCCGCACTCGTTCGAACGGACATCACTGCGATGATGCGGTTCAGCACTCGAGATATTTCATTCGATACTTCTGCAAGCGAGGATGGGGGGGAGCGAATCATCATGCATGCGAAGCTTCCCAACTGTCAGGAACATGTGTGGAAGGGGACAGACCTGCATGCAGTCCGCAGCCAGCAGAGCTGTCAGCGTCGGGACACCTTGCTCAGGAGCCGCAGGAGCTCAAGGTAGAGCCACACAACCGTGATCATGAGCGAGAACGCACCGTACCATTCCATGTATTTCGGAGCCTGTGCAGCTACTCCCTGGGAGATGGTGCCAAAGTCGATGACAAGATTCAGCGATGCAACGATCACGACCACGACGGAAAATCCAATTCCAAGGGGAGTCGCACTGCTGATGAGCGGCAGCTGGCCACCGCTGAACATGCTGAAAACGAGACTTGCGACGTAGTAGAGTGCAATGGCTCCTGTTGCAAGTGTGACTATGGCAACAAAGCGGCGGGTGGGCTTGAGGATTCCGGCTCCGAAGAGGATGAGCATGAGAAAGAAGACTCCTGCAGTGAGAAGGAGCGCCTCTGCAACGATTCCCTGGTAGGTGGCGTTGTACATCTCGGAAATGGCACCAAGCACCACTCCCTCACAGAGTGCATAGAGCCATGCTGTGTACGGAGCAATGACAGGCTTGAAGATGGTCACGATTGCAATGATGAATCCCCCGATAAGGGCAACTGGCATAAGGAACCCAGGAATGCTGCCAGAGGAAATACCTGACCATGTCGCACCCGCTGTGAGCACGGCAATTGCGAAGAGGATGAGGGACTTGTAGACAACGCCATCTAGTGACATCACGCCAGAGCTCGTCATCCCCCCAATCGCGGAGCGGAGAACGGATGGACGAAGGGCTGGATTAGAGGTCGAGTAGTTCATGAGAGTACACCCCCTGAAGTGGTCTGCACTATGCAATTGTACCCATGTCCAGGGATATGTGAACCCTGCGACATGGCACAATACGAACTATGTCAACTACACGACAGGTCGTCATTCTCAGTGGTGGCAGCGGTTTTCTCGGCACT
>DAIDIX010000352.1 GCA_027451645.1 Candidatus Dormiibacterota bacterium
TGTCGCGGTTAAGGGAAAATGTCGGTCTAACGGTTAAGCGAAAATGTCGGTCAAAAAGGGACGGGAATGACCGACATACACGCATCTCGGATTCAGATCATCAGTGAACTTGCAGCTGGGGAAGTGAATCTGCAGGATGCAGCTTCAAGCCTGGGTCTCAGCATCAGACAGGTTGAACGACTTCGTTCGTCGTTCAACCGCCGCGGTGCTCCTGGCCTTGCCCATGGCAATAGCGAGCGAAAGGCGAAGAATGCCTTCCAGAAAGAAGTTTGCAACCATATTGTGGAGCTTGCTACAGGAAAATATTCAGGGTTCAATCACACCTACCTCACTGAGATGCTCAATGAGGTAGAAGGCATTGCCATCTCAAGAAGTTCTGTCAGGAACATCCTTCTTGCTGCCAACCACCCCTCTGAATATCCCCGTCGCTGTCGGGTCCAACGGCGCCACAAGCGGCAGCGGAAGTCCCAAGAAGGGGTACTGCTCCAGATCGATGGATCAACACATCGGTGGTGTGGAGCGAATCTTGGCAAGGCAACGCTCATCAGTGCCATTGACGATGCCACCAACCGACTGTGGTGTGTAGCCCGTGAAGGAGAAGATCTCGAGGGGTACATGCTGCTCCTCAAACAGATCATCCTGACCCATGGCATCCCCCGCATGCTGTACACAGACAGATCAGCGCTGGCTGCGGGCCAGTCTCAGCGCTTCAAGATGGTTGAATCCACCCAGCTGGGTCCCTCTCAGCTCCAGAGGGCTATGCGCGAGCTTGGATCCTCCATCATTCTTGCCAACTCTCCACAGCCAAAGGACGTATCGAACGTGTCAATGCAACACTCCAGGACCGCTTGGTGAGCTTTCTGGTGTCACGGAAAGCACGGTCCATTCACGATATGAATTCCCATCTTCCTGAATATCTCCAACACCACAACGCACGCTTCACCATCCCTCCAGAAGAATCCCCTGCTGCTTGGCTCCCGTGGAATCTCCCTGTCTACATCGACGATGTGCTGTGCATCAAGGAGCAGCGCATCGTCAATCGTGACTTCACCATTCGCATCCACAATGCAGCTGTTCAGCTTGACTCAGACTCCCTCACTGTTGGTGAGAAGGTAACTGCCCACCGCAGATTCGATGGTTCCATGGGCATATTCCACAACTGGATCCTTGTCGGAGGTTCTCCTGCCAAGCCAGATCCTCGGGAGGGCCGCATC
>DAIDIX010000353.1 GCA_027451645.1 Candidatus Dormiibacterota bacterium
GGAAGGTCAGCACGCTCGGATCATGCAGCATGGAACGTCGGTCAGGCAGCTGTTGTCTGCCCAGTCACAGCACGAGGGGAGGGAACGGTACCCTGACCTGATGCTGCCCGTGCATGTCCCCCGGGTCGGAGGAATGCCCGGAGCTGAGCGAGAAGCTTCTGCCCTGGTTCCTGCATGAGATTCGTGAGTCGGCTGGAAAATGCAGTGACCCGCGTCTGTTCCTGCTGGCTAGTGATCTTCCCCTTGGCAACACGGCTGTCAAGCTGCTTCGTGTAGAGGGCGATGAGCTGGGACTTCACTGTTGGGGCCTGGGCTCCAGCAATGGTATTGAGGGACTCTCCCTTCTTGAGATCCGCAATGACGGTAAGTGGCGTGGAATGGATTTCGTGCGAGAACGCGAGGAGGAGTCGGAACGCTTCACGACGCCTTGCATTCTTCGCGCCTGAGTGGTGGGAGGAGGACTGTGCTATTGATGATGCTGGAGCTGCAGTACCTGCAAGCTGCATTGCAGCGACTGCTCCAGTACCTGTTGCAATGAGCCCTGCAGAGATGAGTGCTCCGAGGACATGGTGCTTGAGGAAGAGGAATCCTGAATGGATGCCATGACGGAGGATGTTCATAATCGAGTCTCCTTGGTTGTATCTGTGCTGCTTGCTGTACCCGACGGGATGAATCTAGTATGGATCAGCACGTTGTACCCAACCTGAAGCATGGTTGAGAAGATGCTGAATGTTTGTTGAGAGACAGCGAGCCACCTTACGTGTGGTCAGTACGGTAGAGTACGAGCAGACATGCAACAGACGACCATCGTGGCCGCAATGGGAGAAAGCCATCGTGAAAGTGATCGTGTGCGTGAAGCAAATCCCTGACCCAAGTGTTCCAGGGGAACTTGTGGGACCATCACATACACTCCAGCGTGACGGCGTGACACTTGTCCTCGATCCTGGAGACGAGTTTGGTGTCGAGGCTGGTCTCGCACTTGCAGAGGCGAATGGGGGTGAGGTTGTTCTTGTGTCAATGGGACCTGAGCGTGGAGCCGATGCCCTGCGGAAAGGTCTTGCCATGGGTGCTTCGAAGGGAATCCTCATCAGTGATCCAGCACTTGCTGGAGCGGATGCCCTCACAACATCTTCAGTGCTTGCAGCAGCAATCCGGAAGGAGGGCTTTGACTGCGTCATCACTGCAACTGAATCTACTGACGGC
>DAIDIX010000354.1 GCA_027451645.1 Candidatus Dormiibacterota bacterium
GTTCCTTCATGTTCGAGGAGGACGGTAACACCCGTAATGTCACCCGCTGATTCTGGTTCTGCATCGACAAAGTCGTCAACAGTCAAACCAGTTTCAATTTCCTCATCCTCTACGGTGTAGAGGTCATATAGAACGTGGCGGTTTCGGTTAATTTCCGTATCCGTTGCAAACTCCCGTGCCTGTCGTGCACGTTCGGTCGCTGAGGAGCATTGGATGATATCATCTTCCATTAAACTCCCCCGTACCTCAGTGTCGAACGTATCGATATCTTTGGTAACGGTGCTAGGATCCTGATCAGTAACGGCTTTGACCGTAGAGCGGGTGATGACCTCCCCACTACTGACAAGAATATAGAAGCATAGGGCTTGCCCTACGTTTCGAGCTACCCCAAGCCAACGCCCTAGTTTTCGTTTTTGCGTTGGGAACTTCGCTTCGGGATTATCCCAATACCAAACGGGTTGGTAGAAGTCAAAGTAAAGTAAATGGGAGCAATCTGGGGTGTCCCCCGTTTCACATTCCATAGGTGTTAACCAACTCAGTGCTTTTCGCGCTGTATGATTATGAACTTCCACGGCGTGTTCTTGGGCATAGTCCCATAGACGAGCAGGAACACGATGGGTATCCATGAAGTTTCGTGCAAGAGAACGCACTTTACCAAACTCTCGTTCCGCTTTATTTTGCCATGGCGAATAAGGCTCTGTGACCGAGGTTTTAATGTGGTATTCCCTAGTTGTCTTTTTCCACTCCCCTAAGGTTTCAACCATCGCTATCACATTTACGCCCTTTTACAGTGGCCTGCTGAAGTTTTCCTTCATGTTCGAGGAGAACGGTGACACCCGTAATGTCACCCGCTGATTCTGGCTCTGCATCAACAAAATCGTCAACAGTCAAACCAGTTTCAATTTCCTCATCCTCTACGGTGTAGAGGTCATATAGAACGTGGCGGTTTCGGTTAATTTCCGTGTCCGTTGCAAACTCCCGTGCCTGTCGTGCACGTTCGGTCGCTGAGGAGCATTGGATGATATCATCTTCCATTAAACTCCCCCGTACCTCAGTGTCGAACGTATCGATGTCTTTGGTAACGGTGCTAGGATCCTGATCAGTAACGGCCTTGACCGTAGAGCGGGTGATGACCTCCCCACTACTGACAAGAATATAGAAGCATAGGGCTTGCCCTACGTTTCGAGC
>DAIDIX010000355.1 GCA_027451645.1 Candidatus Dormiibacterota bacterium
CCCAGCCAATTCCCACCATCCCGATCATGAAGATCACTGGAGTGCACCAGAGATGCCATGGCTGGAGTTTTCCTGCTAGAAGGAGGGCTCCCGTGCCAAGAAGTGCCCCCACAGCCCACGCAATTCCTGCTGCAGCAAGTCCATCATGGGAGGAGCTCGCTGCAAAGACTGTTATGGAGCTCTGCTGGCTCCCTGCAAGGCCGATGATGCCAAAACCAGCGAGAATGGAGATCTCGGGAAAACCAATTGGAGATGTGCGTGGCTGGCTCTTCACTCCATCAGGCTGCACGGGAGTTGGCTGGTGAATCCGCTTCTGGGAAGCCCGCATGCCCACATACTCGGCTAGGCATGCGAGAACAATGATGCCATACGCTCCAAGTCCATGCGCAATTGCGAGAAGTGCAATGGCACCAGAGCCGATGAGCTTTCCCACATCGATCACCCATCCGAGAACGACTGCTGCATGCTCCTGGCCGTGGGACGCCATGTGGGATGTCGCATCGATGAGAGCTGCTACACCGGCAGATCCCCAGATGCTCGTGCTGCAGCCAATGCCAAACGAGAGCCAGACAAGAAGGAGCGGATCGTTCCTTCCGACAATCCAGCCAAGTGCAGTAACAACTGCGCAGGCAGTGCCGACTGCAAGGGTGGTTCTTCTTCCGTACCGGTCACTGAGCCAGCCAGCAACCGTTGGCACAAGGAGGGAAGGTATCTGGCCTGCAATGACGACAAGAGCGCCAATGCCAGCTCCAGTGGCAATTGCATGGCTCACAATGACAAGCGACATTGCAGTTGCAATGAGATACTGGGCACCAATGGCACTGCCAATCGCTGCAATGCGTAGCGACCGTTGCTGCAACCGCCCAGTGAGGCGTGTCATGCGCTAGTCGAGTACGTGCGCTTCCGGCTTCTGGGGCATGGCTGCGACTGCTGCCAGGCTCCTCACCTCCCGGAGATTCTCGCGAGATGCGTGTCCTGCTCTGCCTGCAGCCCGTGCAGTGGGATCAAGCCGTACTGCACATGCACCTGCACGCTGCACAGGTTCCAGGTCGCTTTCCATGCCGCCTACCCAGGTGACATTCTCCATTGACACATTCCAGGCTGAGCCAATCTGCCTGAGGGCACTGCTCCGGGAACGGCGTCCTGCAACAATCCCATCGAAATCGTCCATTGCGAGTCCTGCACTCT
>DAIDIX010000356.1 GCA_027451645.1 Candidatus Dormiibacterota bacterium
CTGCACTTTCCATGCGCCTCATCTTCGGAAGTGAGGAGGCAAAGAAGCTGAATGTTGAACGCTACCATTCGGATACAGGTGGTGAAGAGACGCTAGATCGCCTGGTACAGGTAGTGGCGGCTCTCAGCAGAGAGGGGTAGTAGCTCACGTCCGGAGGACCCCTGCATGCTGTGAAGGAGCGGAGAATAGCGTAGTCGCACTCAGGAAGTGCTGAGAGATGGAAAACGCAGTGAGAGTGATGCTGGACAATACGCACATATCCACCACGAAAGCAAGGATTCGCACACTCGCTGGGCAGCCAGCAGGACTTGTGCTGGGAACAGGAATGCTGCTCGTGATGGCCATAGTCATCTGGACCTTCGCCTATGGACCGTTGGCAAGTGCAACGCTGGATATCGTAGTGCCACGTGGGTGCGTGCTAACAGTTCTCCGTGCAGGCACAGAAGCTGACATGTACCAAGGCACCCAGCCACCACCCCGGGGTGACGTCATCCTCACAGTTCCTGCGGGAGAATACAGCCTTGGCTGCAATACTGACATTCTCCAATCGGGACTCCATGTGCAGGCAGGAGTGACTGTGAACGTGAATCTGTATCTGTATCCAGTATCCCAGCCGCATCCATCGTGCGCTGGAAGGAGTGCGTGTTAGCTCCGAAGTTCGTACCATGCAGTGGCGAAGTGAGGGGGCATTCACGTACTGCCGTCAAAGAATTCCAGCTGGAGTGAATCAACAAGAACCTATCACACCTCTGAAGCCGCACAGATCAGCGGCATATCCTGCCGCAGAAACTACGGCCTGACTGCTGGCAGTGTGGTGCTGTTGCCAAACTGCTGTGCGTACGTGCCATCAGGAGCAAGTACAAGGAGTTCGCGATTCAGGCTGGCTGAATCGCCCGATGGATAGGAGATGGGAAAGTGGGCACTCTCGATGTAGCAGACGAACACTGACCCGGTACTGCCCACTGACATGGGTTGGCCAGTCGTGCTGTCAAAGGGAACCCTGAATCGTGATTGATACCACGAGGAGACTGTGGCAGAGGGCACGTCATACGCTGCAAGAAGTGTTGACTGAATTGTGACGTAATGCTTGCAGGCGTCCATAGCTGCAGAGGTGGAATCAGCAGGACGTGACGGAGTTGGCGAGACTGCTTGCGCTCCTTTCACAAGGCCCGCTTCCTTGGC
>DAIDIX010000357.1 GCA_027451645.1 Candidatus Dormiibacterota bacterium
CCAGACGAGATGCTCATCAGGAAGAGCATTGTGCTCAAGGATGTCCCGGATTGAAGCATCCAGGTCGGTCGAGACGGCTGACACAAGGGATACATTCCTGTTGTCGAGCGCGGGCAGCTCATATCCGGCAGTGCTTTCAATGCCAAGGGCATCAAGTATTGCAGCATGGCGCCTGCAGTAGTGCATTTCATTGATGGTCGTGCCATGCTCGAGACAGGTGGGGAATCCGCAGCTTCGCCCTGTGCGGTCGATATAGCCGCAGGCGAGTGCATGTGGTGCATTGCACGCTGTTACACCGCAGCGGAGATCTGTTTGTGTGCTCATGGGTACTGTAGGTGTGGTGAGACTGGGGACTCGGGATCGATCATAATGCATATTATGTAATTCTCCAACGTTGCTGCGTTTGGGGACAGTGGAGAAGGGGAGGGGAACCGATGGAGCGGACAGTGAGGCGGATCCTTCCTGGAGACTATGCCGATGTGGTCACATTCCTCCGTCGGGATATCGTGCAGACCTCATTCCTCCTTGGAGCACTCCACAGTGATGTCTCACGGTACGAGTGGTACGGTCTGTACGAGAACACACGACTTGCAGCTGTAGTGGCTGCAGGGGGAGTGAGCGGTGTATACATTCCGAACAGTGCGAATCTCCACTACTTCGGGGATACGCTGCACAAGCTCACGTCCAGCTCCATGGTGTTCGGCAACGAGGCAGGGCTAAGGCACCTCCTTCCCCTTCTTCCTGTTCACGGAACAGTGAGGCCACAGTACCTGCCCCATACGGTGTACAGCATCACGAGCGACGGCTTCCGGCCATCTGTGAATGACCACCAGGTTGCCAGGGCTGGAGCAGCACAGGAAGATGAGCTCGCATCCCTGTTCCTCGAGGGACTCCAGGAGGCATATGGAGGGCTCACTGGGGATGATGTCGTTCGGGGTGTGCATGCTGCAGTGAAGCGTGCCATTGCAGAGGGACTTGTCTGGAGTGTCGAGTGGGATGGTGATGTTGTCGCTGCAGCGTTTGTCCAGTCCATAACGACAGACAGTGCACTTCTTCTTGGGACAGTAACGAAGGAGGAGTATCGGAGCAGGGGTGTGGGAACTGCTGTTCTTGAGGGAGTGACACGGGAACTCCTGTCACGGACTGCACGTGTGCTCCT
>DAIDIX010000358.1 GCA_027451645.1 Candidatus Dormiibacterota bacterium
CAACCGCATTGTCCGTGAGGTCGCGTTCCAGCTTTCTGCACCAGATGCTCGGACATCTGCACCACCAGTGCAGGATGCAATTCTCCAAGCTGCATGGAATGCATCTGAGCGTGCTGCTGTGTCACCATCACTTCCCCTTCTTCACCATGCCCTTGCAGCAGAGGTGCTGCTCGGCACTGAACATCCACTGCATCCTGTTGTGGATCTCTATGCAATGGGACGCATCATCTCATCCGATGCCCGATCTACAGTTCCTGACCACATCACCCTTCTTGCCCGGAATGCAGCACTGGAGATCAGCCTTGCTGCAACAATGGATGACGGTGGTCCCGGAAATCCGGAAAACCGATACACTGAAGGGGACCGCTGCATGTAAAAGGCGTCTGTAGTCGAACGCACCCATGCAGGGGATGTGTGGAAGACTGGATGGCCCGAATATATATCCTTGATGACTCCCCGACTGCGCTGGGAAACATTCAGCGTGCACTCGCAGCCAATGGTACACATGAGCTGACTGGATCGTCATCACAGCCACAGGAAGCCCTCCAGCAGATTGAGATCCTCCATCCGGATGTCATCATCATCGACCTCGATCTCAAGGATGCTGATGCTGCTGGCATCATTCGCGAGGTTCGGCGAGCAACATCGTGGATTGTCATTATTGCCATGAGTGCGAATGATGATGATGCCACCCTGGAACTTGCCAGAAATGCGGGAGCACAGGAGTTCCTTCCCAAGCCGTTCGCCAGAGATGAGCTCTACGGAGCCATCGAGAGTGCACTGCGACACCAGGCTGCAGTCACACCTGCAGAGTACGACAATGCACGGCAGACACAGGAACAGCCCGCAGCACAACAGAGCCTTGTCCAGGTGGTAAGTGTCACTGGACCGAAGGGAGGAACTGGAGCATCCGTCATTGCAGCAAACCTTGCCCTCCTTGCTAGCCAGGAGGGAGGTCGCCGAACGCTTCTCATCGATCTTGACATCCAGCATGGGAGTCTACGGCGACTGCTCCGTCTTGAGAGCACAAAGAGCATTGACAGCATGATGGACGGCTTCTCATCTGGCCCCGATACAAAGCTCCAGAACACCATTGTTCCTGGCCCTGCAGGAGTGTCAGTCCTCCTGGCCCCGAGCATTGCGAATCT
>DAIDIX010000359.1 GCA_027451645.1 Candidatus Dormiibacterota bacterium
GCCTTTCTGCAGCGCTCCCACCAGCACTCCTGCATGGACTCACCACACATGGAGTTCCTGCGAGCGTTGCTACGAAGATCTCTGGACTGCCTCCTGTTGCACTGCTCTTTGCTGCATTCCTTGGCATCAATCCACTTGGCAGTGTGCTGGGTCCCCAGGTGCTTGGTCATCTGTCCTCAGCGAATGCTGCATTCCTGACGAGCAAGGAGTACTTCCCCCAGCTCATCTCGACACCGTTCCATGCTGGCCTTGCGGAGGCACTGAACTTCGCCATGATTGCATGTCTCCTTGCTGCATTTGCTTCAGTCCTTCGTGGCAAGCAGTACCACTATCCTGATGAGGATGTGGTGGTTTCAAATGAGGCACATGTGAACGGGGAGAAGAGCCATGAAGGTGCTCACTCGACACAGTCAGTCCTCGTTTCGAAGGGTACGCCAGCAGAGTAGCGTCACGAGACGATCTGCACAGCATGAGAAGAGCCCGCTCCATATCCATGGAACGGGCTCTGTGTTGCAGAGGGAAAACGGGAGATCATGCTTACCGTCGTGTCATGGCAGCCTGTGCAAGCTGTCTCCTGTCCGGGAAGAGCTGTGCGAGGCGTGGGGGAAGCGGAACGCCCATGTCGAACAGCTTGTCAATGACTCGAGGACGTACTCCAGTAGGATTGAACTCGCCGATGATCTTGCCAGTCTGGGGGTCCGCTCCCTTTGGCTCAAACTTGAAGATTTCCTGCATGGTGATCGTGTCACCCTCCATGCCAACCACTTCCGCAATGGATGTGACTTTACGGGAACCATCCTTGAGCCGGTTGAGCTGCACGATAAGGTTGACTGCGCTTGCGACCTGCTGCCGGATTGCCTTCAGGGGAAGATCCATTCCTGCCATGAGGACGAGCGTTTCGAGACGGGAGAGACATTCACGGGGACTGTTCGAGTGGATGGTCGTGAGCGATCCATCATGACCAGTGTTCATTGCCTGGAGCATGTCGAGTGCTTCACCGCCTCGACACTCTCCAACAACTATGCGGTCAGGTCTCATTCGAAGGGAATTCATGACAAGATCCCGGATTGTGATGCGGCCATCACCGTTGATGTCCGGGGGACGGGACTCCATGCGGCACACATGTTCCT
>DAIDIX010000360.1 GCA_027451645.1 Candidatus Dormiibacterota bacterium
GATGGCTGCTCTTTGTGCAGCTCAGCAACAAGATCTGCACCATCGTCCATTGTGATGTGCGGTGTCCGTGCAAGCACTGCACGGATATGGGAGTAGTATGTTGCAGAATCCTCGCCACGCTTGGCAAACACTGCAATGTCATGCCGCAGTGCAAGTGCAGCTGCGACAGCATCGTTCGTGGAGAGCGGATTGCTTGCACAGAGTGCAATGTCTGCTCCACCATCCCTGAGGGCAATCATGAGATTCGCAGTCTCGCTTGTCACATGAAGGCAGGCTGCAACAGTCACGCCCTTGAGAGGCTTGGAAGCCTGGAATTCTCTCCGGATATCCTGGAGGACTGGCATATCGCGTCCTGCCCAGAGGATGCGATCTTCTCCTTCATCCGCAAGCGAGGCATCCTGGATGTCATAGGCTGCAGTCAACTGCTGGTCCATTGCACATACTCCTTATGAGGAAAACGTAATGAGTGAGCGGATTTCGTGGGGCTGAAGGCGCATTCTTCCGTCGAACCAGGAGAGTTCCATGAGAAATGCACAGCCAAGCACTGTGGCATGGAGCTGTTCCAAGAGATCGAGCGTTGCACGGGCTGTGCCCCCAGTCGCAAGAAGGTCATCAACGATGATGACTGGTGCACCATGGGGAATGCTGTCCTCATGTATCTCAATCGCACTCATTCCATATTCGAGCTCGTATGCTGCACGTCTCGATGCGGATGGAAGCTTTCCCTCCTTCCGTACAGGAATGAACCCTGCATGCAGGAGCTGTGCAAGTGGGGATCCAAGAATGAAACCCCGTGCCTCAATGCCCACGACATATGCAACTTCCTCATGGGAATACCACGATGCCATTTCGGAAAGGGCAGCGGAAAATGCAGCGGCATTCCCAAGGAGTGGTGTCATGTCCTTGAAGGAGATGCCGGGTTTGGGGAAGTCAGGAACTTCACGGATGAGTCCACGAAAGTCCCTCGAAGTACCAGCAGATGCGTTCATGACATGTTCCATGCAGCGCTTCTACACAGTCCCTGGAACTGGTGCACTGCCAGCAGCAATTCCCCGTTCCACAAGGTATGCATGGAGAGCATCCTGCCAGGCTGGAAGTGGCTCCTCACCCAGTGCCT
>DAIDIX010000361.1 GCA_027451645.1 Candidatus Dormiibacterota bacterium
AACACCGTCACCCAGATAAAGCATGCAATTGCGAGACTCTACAGCCTCGAGGTTCCCGAGCTTGAGGAGAGAGCACTGCTTGAAGCCCAGGAGGCAATTGAACGGGCACAGCGGGAACATGTCGATGTGGATCTCGCTCCCCAAAATGGATACATCCGGAAGCTTCAGCACCAGTTTGTTGAGCAGAATGCACTCAATGCAAAGAGTGCAGGCTCAGAGCCGAACAGGCATGTGGTAGTAATGCGGCCACGGGAAAAGGCAAGCTGAACGCATACGCAGAGATATGGCAAAGCGGGTCCTCAGGCAGCGCCAGGGGGCCCGCTTTCGTTTGTGTGCAGCAATGCAAGCACTGCTCGTCAGGGCATCCGTTGCTCTTTGCAACAGCCACACCGTATGATGTTGCTATTCCCAGCATGCTGCTTCTCGGGAAATCTGTTTCGGGCTCCCAGCATGCTGCAGCGGTGCATGAAGGAGAACACACATGTCGCAGTATCCGGGTTTCTTCCTGGCGTTTGAGGGACTGGACGGTGCTGGAAAGAGTACCCAGGTTGCGATGTTGTCTGCAGAGCTGGTCCAGCGGGGATTCAAGGTAACGACTGTGCGGCCAAGCGACACGAATCTTGGTGAACTCGTTCGCGGTTTTCTCCTCCAGCATCAGATGGAGCAGCCGATCGAGGCATGGTCCGAAGTGCTCCTGTTTATCGCAGGCCGAGTCCAGCTGCTTCGTGAGGTGATCGTGCCTGCACTTGAGCGTGGTGATGTCGTCATTGCAGACCGGTATGCACATTCGACACTTGCATACCAGGGTGGTGGACGGGGAATCTCTGTGGAGGAGCTCCGGCATCTCCACACTGTCATGTGCCATGATCTCTGGCCGGATCTCACAGTACTCCTTGATATCCCGCTCCGGGTTGCCCAGGTACGGCAACGTACACAGGATCTCCCCATAGACCGGATTGAGAGTGCTCCAGACAGCTTCCATGGTGCAGTGCAGGCAACATTCGAGAAGCTCGCAGCAGATCCTTCTGAGCACATCGTGAAAGTTGATGGTTCCCTGGGGGCCAGCGATGTGGCAAGGGCAGTGGCTGATGTCGTAGTACCCGTGCTCATGGAACAT
>DAIDIX010000362.1 GCA_027451645.1 Candidatus Dormiibacterota bacterium
TGTTCCGAGGAGAGGACAAGCACGGCATCCTCCATGTCGATGACAACCACATCGTCCGCACCGATGACTGCAACAAATCGGCCACCACTCGCATGGACGAAGCATCCAGTTGCATCGTGCACCAGTCCATCCCCAGTGATGATGTTGCCTTCCGCATCGGATCTCCCAACCTGCTCCCAGATGCTCCTGAGATCCGACCATGACCCCATGTCGGACCAGTGAAAGGCTGCCTCGACTACGGAAAGGTTCGTTGCCCGTTCCATGATGAGCGGATCAACTGCAACAGACGAAAGCTCCTGGTACGTCGATTTCGCCTCTGCATCCCTGCCTTCCCGCTGCAGTGATGCAACATCCGCAACGATCTTCGCAATGTGCTCATCAGCATCAAAAAGCGCCTTCTGGAATGTGGAGAGCTTCCATGCGAACAGTCCTGTATTCCACAGCACATGTCCAGAGGAGAGCAGGGAAACTGCTGCATCATGGGAAGGTTTCTCGATGAAATGTTCTGCCTGAAACACGGGTAGGGCATTCCGCACAGGGAGCACAGTAGAGGGTGTTCCCGTATCGAAGTGCACTTCCCTGCCACAGGAGATATAGCCAAATCCGGTTGCAGGACCAGTGGGAACAACACCCACTGTTGCCAGTCCTCCATGCTGTGCAGCCCGTGCAGCATTCACGACTGCATCACAGTACGCATCGTCATCATCGATGTAGTGGTCTGCATGGACTGAGGAAACAATGGCTTCCGGATCATCCCTGACAATATGTGCCATTGCGAGCCCAAGGGCAGGACCAGTGCCACGTGCATCCGGTTCAACAATGAATCTGATGCTCTCTGCATCGACACCATCCCCACGAAGTGCTTCCCTGCAGGCATCCACCTGCGAGGCTGCAGTGATCACAGAGACCTCAGCACCTAGTGATCTCACCCGCATGACAGTCGAGGAGAGAAGTGTGATTCCTGCAGGATGGATGGGAAGGAGATGCTTTGGAATGCGCTTCCTGCTGAGTGGCCAGAGCCGAGTTCCACTCCCTCCTGCCAAGATGACGATGTGATATCCCATGGAATGCTCCCTGTCAGTGCGAATCCTGTGAGCCGATACTTGCTGT
>DAIDIX010000363.1 GCA_027451645.1 Candidatus Dormiibacterota bacterium
GCTCCCATGACCGCTCCGACTGCATGTCCACGGCCTTCCGAAGCTCCCCTGCTGCCCTCCTGATATCCCCCCGGGTGTCGTGGACACGTGCAGCAAGAAGCGGGTCACGGGGCAGGACTGGATCCTCTGTGTACTTCTCCGTATTGAGACCCGTGAGATCTTCCCTGTTCCGGATTGCGTGGGCATTGTGCAGGCCGCAGAAGAGGCGTGCTGTTCTAGGCCAGCCTCTCGCATCGAGGGGAGTGTCATCCTCTTCCACTGGCATGCGCTTTCCGACAATGAGGAACCGTCTGCGTCCCTTCTTCCTGTCTTCACGGGAAAACCCGCTCCCATCGAGGGCAGCGACATCAAACTCCATGCCGCTTTCCGTAATTCCTGCGCCGAGCTGGGCTATGGCTTTTCCGCTCGAGATGCCCTCTGTGACTACAAGCACCCTGCCACTTCTGGATGCAGCCGGGAGACGACGCAGCCGATCCTTCACTGCATCGGCTACCCGCTCTCGATCCTCCTCCCGCCCAGATCCCTGGACAAACCGCACTGGTACAGACGGGCGACCATGCTCAGCATTGTATGCATTAAGGATTTTCCCGAGAAGGAGAGCTGGTATGCGACCCGAAGTGTCATCTCCAATAATGCAGGAGTAGTCATTCGCAGCAAACGGCTCCCGCAATTCATGGAGGAGGTGAGCCATTCCTGGCAGGATCTCCTCGACCGCACTGATGCGGTATGGCAGTCCCACCTCAGACCCCCTCACCATTCACCCTCATGCACCCTATCGTATCGGTCCAGGAAGGACACTCAGAGTACAATGCGTCTTCTCCTACTCGAGTGACCTGCCACCTGATACAGGAGCACCTGCCCTGCGTCCAGGAACTTCGAGATGGGGCGTCGCATCCGGTCGTGACCTCACCCTGTCCGAAACCTTCTGAACCCACCGTGGCTGAAGGTTTGGCTGGCCAGACATTGCTGGAACAAGGAGCTCCCGATGTGGACGTGGCGGTGCAGCAGGAGCTTTGGCTCCGTCAACAGCATGTTCAAATCCGTTTGCGTTCCTGTCCCGGTCATTGAGTGCTGGGAGTCCATGGATATCCTCGATGCTCTTGACGATG
>DAIDIX010000364.1 GCA_027451645.1 Candidatus Dormiibacterota bacterium
ATGAACAGGCTCGAAGCGGAGGGCCAGTTCTCCAGGCTCACTGCATCCCTCACAGGCGAGGAGATCATGGAGCGGGCTGGACGGCCACCTGGACCATGGATACGTGCAGTAAAGCATGCGCTTGAGGAAGCCATACTTGAAGGAACAATACCTCCCCACAATCCTGATGCTGAACGGAAATGGCTTGACGAACATGCAGATCTCCTGCAGGATCATGCGGTGTAACTGGACTGAAAGACGGGAATGTGCATAGTATGATCAGACGATCCAGACTGACGGGAACAACTCCATGCGCCTCCTCCTAGCCGAAGATGATCCCGGCCTCAACTCGATCATCTCCCAGGGCCTTCGCGAACGCGGATACATTGTCGATTCCGTTCTCGATGGAAATGCAGCCATAGAGCGGCTGAAGTTCTACGACTATGATGTCGCCATCATCGACTGGCGCATGCCAGGAACCACGGGAATCGATGTTGTCAGGTGGTGCCGTGGAGCAGAACGCCCTGTGGGCATCATCATGCTTACAGCCCGGGATGCCACATCGGACAGGATCGAGGGCCTTGATGCTGGTGCAGATGACTACCTCGTGAAGCCATTCGACTTCGAGGAGCTCCTTGCACGGGTACGTGCTGTCCAGCGCCGACCACGGAGCGTGGAGGGTCCTGAACTCGTATGCGGGGATGTGTCCATTGACCCTGTTGCACACAGGGTCACATCTTCGGGAACTCCAGTCAATCTCACAGGAACGGAATACCTCATACTTGAGCTCCTCATGCGCCGCATGCCCCAGGCTGTTACCCGTGAGACCATAGCCCAGCATGCATGGAAGGACGAGACTGAACCGCTCGGCTCCAATGCAATCGATGTGCAGATCAGCAGACTTCGTGCGAAGTTCCCAACTGCACGCATGCGGATTGTCACAGTGAGGGGAGTAGGGTACCGCCTGGAGACGGAATGAGCATCGGTAGCCGGACACGCCGGATACTGCCGCTTCCCAGTCTATCGACACCAGTCGCCTCACCAGTGTATCCCACGGCATTTAGGGATGACGTGGTAAATTGTATGCCC
>DAIDIX010000365.1 GCA_027451645.1 Candidatus Dormiibacterota bacterium
GGATCTCCTCACGCCCGAATTTTCTGCGGTATGCAACGCAGACAAGATCGCCGGATGGAGTGAGCTGCACAGCTACGTGACATGATGTTCCGATGCCACGATAGTAATGGCTGCTCTGCAGGACGACAGCTGATCCCTCTGCCAGGTTGCGGACTTCAGGTTCGCCAACTCTCTCAAAGGTAAGGAGCCTCTTGCGCTGGGATCCGCAGGAGTCATTCGAAGGGAGATCACTCTCTGCGGCTGCGCGCATCGTGCGGTCGTGGATGTGTGCTGGAGTGAGTTCGATGTGCGACATGGTATGTTCCTCAGAACTGGGGGTGACGTCCATATGCTACGTGACCACCCATCCAAATTTCAACCTGCAACTCGAAAATGGTCCACATCGGGACTGAAGGTGGCCTATTTTTAGTGCTCAGCGTGATTCGGAGTGCAGCTGCCAGCAGTCACGAAAGCGGGGGCATGATCGCACATGATCATTCACAAGGCCACATGCCTGCAGGTGCGCATAGCAGATTGTGCTTCCCACAAATGTGCATCCTGCTGCCTTCAAGGCTGCACTCACCCGGTCCGAAATCTCAGTCGATGCTGGAATCTCGCTTTCCTGCTCCCAGCCGCCTATGACTGGGGTCCCACCTACAAACTCCCAGAGAAAGGCATCAAAGCTTCCATACCGGTCCTGGATCGTGCAGAATGCCTGTGCATTTCCAACTGCACTGCGCACCTTCGCATGGTTGCGGATGATGCCAGAGTCCGCTGAAAAGAGAAACGGATCCTCGGGATTCATGGCAGCGACTTTCTCTGGTTCGAAGTTGTGAAACGCCTTCCTGTATGCCTCGCGACGATGAAGCACTGTGCGCCAGCTGAGACCTGCCTGTGCTCCCTCAAGAATGAGGAACTCGAAATGCCTCCTGTCATCATGGACAGGAACTCCCCATTCCGTATCGTGATACGGAATCGAGAGATCGGTGGTCGCCCACGAGCAACGTTTCATTTCGTGATAATCCCCATGATTTCGGCAAAGACGCGACCCGCAAGCGGGGGTTGCGCCAAGGGTTCGATGATATC
>DAIDIX010000366.1 GCA_027451645.1 Candidatus Dormiibacterota bacterium
GCCTGAGCAAGATGTACCGCCAAGACCAGCGGCGGCTGCTTTTTGCACACAAGTTAAACAAAATTACCTAAGTATTTGATCGGTTTAACCCCCGACTTTGCCACCGGGCAACTATCGAGTATTCTTTAGACCATTGTGAGGTTGTGCATGACAAACGAATCAAATCCAGACTTGGCCGCCTTGGGGCATAGCACCGATGAAACGGAGTTTTATACCCCGCTGCCTGAAGGCTATGTTAAAGGCCGAACCAAGTATGTCGTGGTGCTGGGTACAGTAATGAGCGGCCTGGGCAAGGGCATTTTCAGTTCCAGCCTTGCGAAAATCCTCAAGGATAAGGGCTTACGGGTAGCGCCCATCAAAATGGAGGGCTACCTTAATATAGACTCTGGAACCCTTAACCCCTTCAGGCACGGTGAGGTATTTGTGCTCGATGACGGCATGGAAACCGACATGGACCTGGGTACGTATGAGCGCATGCTCGATGAAAACCTTTCCGCCCGAAACTTTACCACCAGCGGCCAGATCTTCACTCGTATTTTGGAGCGTGAGCGGCACGGCCAGTACCTTGGTCGCGATGTGCAAATGATTCCGCACGTAACGGGGGAAGTAAAGCGTACCCTGCGCGAATTGGCGACCGAATCAAAAGCCGACATCGTTTTTGTGGAAGTGGGCGGCACCGTCGGCGACTACGAGAACGGTTATTTTATTGAGGCCGTGCGCGAACTCGCCTACGAAGAAGGTGAAGATTCCGTTTGTATTGTGGCACTGACGTATATCATGGAACCGCAATCGCTGGGCGAGCAAAAATCGAAGGCGGCCCAGTTAGGAATGAGACAGGTCATGGAAGCGGGCCTGCAGCCCCATATCGTCGCGTGCCGATGCCCCTCCCCGGTGACCGATAAGGTTCGCCAAAAGATTTCGATGTTCAGCAACGTCCCGCTGCGCCGGGTCTTTTCCATGCACGATATGCCTAGCATATACCTCGTGCCCGAAATGCTGCGCGAAGCCGGTATGGATCGCGAAGTTCTTACACTTTTGGGCCTGCATGAG
>DAIDIX010000367.1 GCA_027451645.1 Candidatus Dormiibacterota bacterium
CCCACCGGCCTCCTGGCCGCCGTCGAGAAGGACCTCCCTGCGGAGACCCTGACCGCGAGCCCTCCGCCGCCTGGGGTAGTGGGGGTTCCGGTCACGGGCGCCATCGACCCCACGCCGACAATCCAGTACGCCACCATCAACACGTCGGCGCCCGACCTGGGTGATGGCGACCCAGGCGAGCTTCTTCATGTGGTCTGGGTGGTGCAGGCGACCCCGGAAGCCACCACCTGGTTCTGGCCGGACGGGACGTCCGGCATCCAGCTCCCCTGGATCCCCCAGGTGGCCGAAGCTCACGGCGCGATCCGGGCGGTCGTGACCTACGCGGTCACGGCGTCCGGGTTCTGGTCGGACGGGGTGGCAGTCCATCCTCTGGCCAGCGTCCGGGTGGGCACCCTCACGGTCCAGGCCTCGCTCCCCTACCCGGTCCAGCAGGTCCAGGCCGACCTCGGGTAGGCCCTGGCAGGTCGGATAGACTTGTCTGCTGGCTTCGGGCCGCCTAGCTCAGCCGGTTAGAGCGCACGGTTCACATCCGTGAGGTCGAGGGTTCGAGTCCCCCGGCGGCCACCAGATCGTTCTTACTCAAACCCCGACCACGTCGATGTGCGTCGGGGTTTTCTGTTGTCTCAACCCGTTCCGTGATCTCTGATGGCAGTACCTGGTGGAACGGCGTGGCGAGCCGTCCGTAGCTGACTCCGTCGACGTCTACGTAGATGGCCTCCCAGAAGGCCTGGTTGTAGCGCCGCCGGACCCGCGGGCCGCCACGCCGGTACGCCTGCTGGCAGTCCGACACCAGCCCCATGGCCAGCGTCAGGTTGGTCTCGACGGTGTCCCAGTCAACGGCGGTCTCGAGCAGCTGCTGTTCGGCGTCGTACAGCTCGATCTCGATCCGTTCCCGTTCCTCCTTGACCAGGTCCATCGGGATGACGCCGGCGAGGTGCCCCTGTACGAGGCGTCGCCGCTGG
>DAIDIX010000368.1 GCA_027451645.1 Candidatus Dormiibacterota bacterium
AGCCAAGGGCCCAGCGTTCCCAGCGGTGATGACACGGCGTCCAGACAGTCCGAGCTGGACGATTCCCAAGGTCGTCGGGATGCTCATCCTTGCGGCTGCGCAATGCCAAAACGTCGATGACATCGCTCTCTTGAAATCCGCTGAACAATCCACGAATGTAGGTCGCCGTTCCCGCCAATTGGTACGCCAGAAGCCGGGCATCGATTGCCACTCGAACCATCATCCACTCGCTTGTCCAGTTTATGTCCGGACCAAGCCCGAGCGATTATAGCACAGGTGTCTCAGCAACCCCTACGTTCAAATGCCTGATCGCTCTTCCCCTGGCGAGTCTTCCTTGCTCGACACCGCGGTCTGATGTATAATAATGCTCGCTGCTCAATTGAGCGCCCGTAGCTCAGTGGATAGAGCACCGGCCTCCGGAGCCGGGTGCGGGAGTTCGAGTCTCCCCGGGCGTACCCCAACAAAAACAAAGGCTCGCACACTACATCGTGTGCGAGCCTTTGTTTTTGTTGTTCGGTTGGTGCGAATCTACGCAAAGCGGGCGAAGAGAATGCCTAGCTCGTAGAGTAAGTACAATGGCACGGCGACCAGCGTTTGGTTGAAGGGGTCTGGCGTTGGCGTGATCGCCGCCGCGATGACGAACACGATCAGAATCGCGTACTTCCGGTAACGAGACAGCCGATGGACGTCGACGATATTGATTTTCGCGAGCATGAAAATAACCAGCGGTGTCTCGAAAGCCAATCCCATCCAAAACAGAACCGAGGTCACAAAACCGATGTAGTTACTGATCCGAATCTCGTCGAGCGCCACCGTGCTGAACGTCAGCAAATAGCGGGTCGCGAAGGGCAAGACGACGAAATAGCCAAAGAGCATGCCGAACACGAAAAACAC
>DAIDIX010000369.1 GCA_027451645.1 Candidatus Dormiibacterota bacterium
ACGTACGTTGCTTCAGCTTGGCGCGGGCCGACAGAAGAAAACGGATCCGATCGATCGGCGCGTCGGCGTGGTCTTCCATCGAAAGGTCGGCGATCGAGTCGCCGCCGGCGATCAGCTCTGTACCTTGCACCTGGCGAATCGCGATCAGGAGGCGCACGCTCGAATCGAGATCCTAGGAGCCTACCGGTTTTCCTCGCAGTCGCCGCGAGCCACGCCCACACTTGGCCGGCGATTCTCATCCGACGCGTAGAGTTGGTTCTGCCCCGTCGCCACGACGACTGTAAGCGGCCGTGCTGCCACCTGGCCTTTTGATAGGTGCGAGCTTGCGTCGACCGGGCTCCCGTGGTATTATATGGAGGCTTTTCTTGAGGGCGAGTGGCTCAGCCGGTTAGAGCGCACGGTTCACATCCGTGAGGTCACAGGTTCGAATCCTGTCTCGCCCACCCCCATCTCTCTCGTCAACATGCCGTAGACTTGCGGCCCTCAGATTCGTTGACATTCGCTGAGGTCTCAGATACTATCGACCCCAATACCGTCGAGGGGTCCGACGTTTCGTATGGAACATTGTGTGCCAGGCCGAATGCGCCCCGAGAGCTCACCGTGGAAGCGTTGTGCCGTGTGGATTGGCGGGCGTGAGTTCCGCATTGAAGAGCGGCCGGCGCCCGAGGTCGGTTCGAGGCAGCTGCGCGTGCGCGTCGCGGCCTGCAGCGTCTGTCTGACCGACGTCCACCACATTGAAGGGTATTTTGGTG
>DAIDIX010000370.1 GCA_027451645.1 Candidatus Dormiibacterota bacterium
TCGTCGCACCGTGTGTCGACGATCAGCGCGCCCGCCTCCTGTGCCTCGAGCGCCTGCCATGGACTGAAGCGCGTGATCCGCGCACGGGCGCCCTCGAGCAGCTCCGCGATCGTCATCCGCGCCGCCCCCTGCCGTGCATGGCGGGATTGTCGCGGCCTCGTCAAGACGTCGCGCGGCACGGCCCACGGCCACGGAACCCCATGGGTTGACGAACCCCCGGTCGCCGTCGGCGCCGAGGGTTCGGGTGGACGTCATTCTGGTGGGCGATACTGGATTCGAACCAGTGACCTCACGGATGTGAACCGTGCGCTCTAACCGACTGAGCCAATCGCCCACGTGCGCTCTCGCGCCGGCCGATTATCCGCCGTCGAACGAACGTCCGTCAACGCGGCGCGCGTGCCTCGCCTCGGAACGCGAGATCACCCCTCCGCACCGGCCAACCGCGCCTCCGCGACCCTGAGCGCCTCCGCGATCGCCCTCGGCTGCCCCGTCACGGCGGCCAGGAAGTGCTCCCGGTCGAGCGCGTACAGCTCGACCTGCGTCAGCGCGGTGACGGTCGCGGTCCGCGGAACGTCGCGCAGCAGCGCGATCTCCCCGAACGATCCACCCGGACCCAGCTCGCGCAACGGACGGCCCGCCTGCGTCACCCGGACCATCCCGTCGACGAGCACGAAGAAGCGATCGCCAGGCTCGCCCTCCCGGATCACGACGACTCCGGCGGGAAGCACGACGCGCACCAGGCTGCGG
>DAIDIX010000371.1 GCA_027451645.1 Candidatus Dormiibacterota bacterium
TCGACGTCGTCGACCCGACGCCAGAGAAACCAGCCCGACCGACCGACCCATCAGCGAAAGAAGGTGAGGTCCCCGACGAACCGATCGACCGTGCGGAGGGACGAACGAACGTGTCCGGCAACCGCCAGGGGGGGCGCAACCGTCGGCTCGGCCGCAGGCTGCGGATTGTCGGAGCTCGTGCTCGGACGCGATCGGTTCTCGATGCCAGGCCCGAACGGCGCTAGAAGTGGGCGCCCGCGGGCGACAGACCGTCCGGAATCGTCCCCGACGGGCCCACCGCTGGAGCTGAACGACAAGAAAACACAAGCATCACGATAACTTGCCCCCGTAGCTCAGTGGATAGAGCAGCGGTTTCCTAAACCGTTGGTCGGACGTTCGATTCGTCTCGGGGGCGCCCCAACCGCATCACAGCCGCTTCTCGTAGAGGTTGTCCTCGCAGTCGTTGTCGATCTCATCGACCAGGACGAAGACGCATGCTCGCCGGGACCGCACCCCTCGCACGCTCGATCGCCGCGCTGGCCGCGGTGGCGCTCGGCGCGGCGTGCGCCGAGACGAACGCGCCCCCGCAGGCACCCGTCGAGTACGGGGCGCTGTCCCCGGCCACGGCGGCGCCCGACGCGTGCCCGCTCACGATCGACCGTGTGCGCGCCGTCATCGAGAAGACCGGCCGCGGCGCGACG
>DAIDIX010000372.1 GCA_027451645.1 Candidatus Dormiibacterota bacterium
AGAGCGCCGCTTCGACGATTCGGGTCATCTGGGCACCACGTTCGGTAAACATCAACGGCAGGACCGCGGTGACGATGCCAAGGCCAACGAAGCTCACACTGCCAATGAGCAAGACAAGCGTCGCACTGACGAAGTTGGCGTGAGTTAGATCGATGTGGAAGAACAGGCTGACGATGAACAAGACCACCGCGGTACGAATGATCCCGTAAAGCACCGCGAAGAGCACGGTGCCGATCATGTGAGTGATTCGGTGAACCGGCGCCATGAAGGTGTACTCGATCGTCCCTTCCCAACGTTCCCAGGTAATCATGTCGCTTATCGCGTCGAAAACTACTGACAGATAGCTCCAGACTAACGTGCCGATCAACAGATAGAGAATCAGGAAGCTGGTGTTCACGGTCTGGCCGCTGATTTGCTGCATGCCCGCCCCGATGTAGGTGACGGCTAAGCTATTGACGATGCTGTAAACCAGGAAGACGACTTCCCATCCCCAGTAGCGCTTGACCAGATTGAAATTGCGCTCGACGAACGCGTAGGATGCCTGGACCTCCTGAACGGCGCTAGCCAACGGGTTCCTCCTCTTCTTCAATCGTCCGGCCGGTTAAGAGCATGAAGACGTCTTCGAGGCTCGCCGATTCGGGCGCGCCGGGCAGTCGCTTCAGCTCGGT
>DAIDIX010000373.1 GCA_027451645.1 Candidatus Dormiibacterota bacterium
GCAGCGGGTGGCGATCGCCCGGGCGCTGGTCCACCGCCCGAGGATCTTCCTGGCGGACGAGCCCACGGGAAACCTGGACCCAGACGCCGGCTGGGGGATCGTCCAGCTCCTCCTGCAGATCAACCACCGGGGTGCCACCGTGGTCATGGCCACCCACAACCGCGAGGTGGTGGACCTCTGCCGGCGCCGGGTGCTGGCCATGGAGGGGGGCGGCCTGATCCGCGATGAGCAGGAGGGCCAGTACCTCAAGGAAGGGGAGGCCAACCTTTGAACCCCATCCCGGCTCTCCGGTTCGTGGTCCGGGTGGCGCTCCAGAACATCGTCCGCAACCGGGGTATCGCCTTCGCCTCCCTGCTCACCGTGACCCTGACCCTCCTGGGCGCCGGGGCCGCCGTGGGGGTGGTGTTCGCCCTGGACAAGGTCCTCCAGCAGGAGGAGTCTCAGGCCAGCGTCCTCAAGGTGTTCATGGCCGACCACATCTCCTATGCCTCGGCCCTCAACCTGGAGCACACCCTGGCCAGCGAGCCGAGCGTCCAGGCGGCCAGCTTCGAGAACAAGGACCAGGCGGCCGCCCAGGCCTCGTCCACGCTCGGGCTGGGCGGGGCCCTGCACATCCTGGAGACCAGTGGCGGCGGCAACCCGCTGCCCGCCAGCATC
>DAIDIX010000374.1 GCA_027451645.1 Candidatus Dormiibacterota bacterium
GTCCTTATCACAAAGAAGGTAACGAAGTAATGATGTAAGTAGACAGAGTGAGGCTCTCTCATATAGGGCGCAATGGGCAGTCATTGGAACGTACTGCTTGGCAGCCTTCCCCCATAACCGCATCCTCGTCGGCATCCTCTGGGCTGCCTACGCAGGAGGGGTTGCTGGCATCGCGCACATGAACCCGCGGCGGATAGGGCGGTATAGCTGGTGACCCGCTTGCTGGTGTCGCTCCCTCGTGCAGACCCCCGCACCCTTTTGTCACACTACGTCACATATTGCGGGTCCACGCAGGAGAAAGGAGTTGGTTCGACGCGCCATCATCAACTGTGTATTGAGCGGCATCGTCACGAACACGTATGACGTCGCGAACGAGCTGACGAAGACGACCTACAGCGACTCGACGCCGACGGTCACCTACAGCTACGACGCTGATGGCCGGAAGACCGGCATGACCGACGGGACAGGTACCTCCTCGTGGACGTACGACTCCCTCGGACGGCTCACGAGCTACACGAACGGTGCTGGGGCAGAAGTCCAGTACGGCTACGACATCGCAGGGAACCAGACGAGCATCACGTATCCCGGAAGCCACACCGTGACGCAGGGCTTCAGCAGCGGGAACGAGATGACCTCCATCACTGACTGGAACA
>DAIDIX010000375.1 GCA_027451645.1 Candidatus Dormiibacterota bacterium
CAGCTCGCCTTGCCTCATGCCCGTCGTGATGGCAAGGGTGAGGAATGCACTCATTCTCGGGTCAGTCGCATGCTGCAGCAGACGCTGTACCTGGTCACCAGAGAGCGTCGTAATCTCCGGGCGGCGGATCCTTGGAGCATCAACCAGGTCCACGACGTTTCTCACGACGATGTCCCACCTCCGCGCTGAGTCGATCATCTTGTGCAGAACCGTGTGGAGGTGATGGACGGTGGTCGCGCTCATTCCCGAGTTGAGGGAAGTAGTGTACAGCTGCGGCCGCAAATCTCCCAGCGGAATTGCTCCGATGTCGGGAATCGCATGGAGCTCGAGAAGACGCTTGTAGCGGAACCAGGTACTGTAGCGGATAGTTGGCTTGATGTCCGCAATCCACTGTTCGAAGTAGCGAGCGACTGTTGTCGAGCTGTCCGCTGCGGCAAGGCCCTCCGCCCGCTTACGGATCGCCATGTTGAGCTTGATCGTCACGTCCATCCGCGTTGCGGCGTAGAAGTACTTCCGCTTCCCATCCCAGAGCATGCTCGCGCACCATCTGCCGTCTTTCCATTTCCAGATGCTGCCCTCGCCGTTCGCCCGTTTGGAGGTAGGAGAGCTCACAGCGCCACCTTCCACGAACGTTCGGC
>DAIDIX010000376.1 GCA_027451645.1 Candidatus Dormiibacterota bacterium
CAGCGGGCTCATCGTGATTGCGCGCAAGGACGCGGTGCATGCGCGGCTCGCGCAGATGTTTGCGCAGCGCGAAATGCGCAAGACCTACATCGCGCTCGTGCATGGGCATCTGAAGCAGGATCGCGGCACCATCGATGTGCCCATCGCGCGCGATCTGCTGCGCCGGACGCGGATGACGACTCGTCGGCAAACGGGCGCGCGCTCGGCCCTCTCGCACTATACGGTGCTGCGGCGGATCAGCTCACGCTTCGGCCCCTTCACACTCGTCTCCGTCCGCATCGAGACAGGACGCACGCACCAGATCCGCGTGCACCTGGCGTCGATCGGGCATCCGGTGGTCGGCGACACGCTGTACGGCGCGCCGGCACGGCTCATGATGATTCCTTCGCGGCAGAGGACGGACCCGGAGCCGGAGAGCCTGGAACTGCGCCGGAATTTTCTGCACGCCGCGGAACTGGAGTTTGCGCATCCGCGGACGGGGAAAGCCGTCCATTTAAAGTCGCCACTGCCTGAGGAACTGGAAACGCTGCTGCGGCGGATGGAACCTCCTGCCGCCTCGGCGCCTTCAGAGGCGGCAACTAAAGGTGGAAGTAGAACCCGAGGGAAGGCTGAGCGGACTGGATGAAGG
>DAIDIX010000377.1 GCA_027451645.1 Candidatus Dormiibacterota bacterium
ATAGACGCGCTCGTACTCGTCGGTCAGGCGCTCGAACGCCTCCACGGCCTCCTCGAGCAGGCCCACCTGGCCGCATCCGAAGCGGTCCGTCAGGGCCAACCCCAGGATGCGCCAGGCCGTCTGGTGCGAGGCATCGACGTCGAGCACGTCGCGGCAGATGCTCTCGGCCTCCTCGGGCTGATTGAGATCGCGGTAGTGCGACGCCTTCTCGATGGCTGCTTGGAGCGTCGCCGGCGACAACCGCTTGAGCGCGTAGGTCATCCCCCCGCCTCCCTCACACGCCGTCGCCGCGCTTGGCCGTCGGCGTCGCCGCGATGGTCCTGGGCGCCACCTCGTTCGGCTGCACGACCGGCAGCCGGGCCTTCTCCTTCTTGGGGCCGCCGCCGACTTTGCGCAGCAGCCAGCGCACCGGATCGTAGAAGTCGTCGGCCACGCGCTCCTTGAGCGGGATGATGCCGTTGTCGGTGATGTGGATGTGCTCCGGGCAGACCTCGGTGCAGCACTTGGTGATGTTGCAGAGGCCGACCTTGAACTCGTCCTTGGCGAGCTCGCGCCGATCGAGCGTGTCGAGCGGGTGCATGTCGAGGCCCGCCAGGTAGATGAGGAAACGC
>DAIDIX010000378.1 GCA_027451645.1 Candidatus Dormiibacterota bacterium
GAGCGGCCCGCTTCTAACGGGACGGCCCGGGGTTCGAATCCCTGATGACGCGCGCGACCTGCCGGAAAGCAACCAAGGTCTTATCCGGAACCGGAACTGGCTCCCACGCCGACTCGTGGGTCTGGCAGGCGCTCCATGCCCCGTTGGTCCAGCGGTCAGGACACCTGGTCCTTAGCAGCCAGGAGATCACCGGTTCGAGTCCGGTACGGGGTACGGCAGGAAACCCATGCCCCGTTGGTCTAGCGGTCAGGATGCCTGGTTCTCAGCCAGGAGATCATCGGTTCGAATCCGATACGGGGTACGCAGCGCCCGGTGGCGGGCGCTCCGGGGCCGCACGCGCGGCGGTCGTAGTCCGGTGAAGGCATCTGGGTGGCGCGTCGCCCTGGTGCCAGCTACCGTGGCCCCATCGTCTATGGGTTAGGATTCGGGATTTTCACTCCCGGGGACAGGGTTCGAATCCCTGTGGGGCTGCTACTTGCGTAGTGGTAGGCAAGTGTGGTACAATAAGTTCATCGTTTCAGGCTCAGGGCTTCCGCTGTCAGGAGCCTGAAACGATCCGGTGCGGGGTAGCGCAGTTCGGAAGCGCGTCGGGCTCATAACC
>DAIDIX010000379.1 GCA_027451645.1 Candidatus Dormiibacterota bacterium
CCATCGCGAAGAGATTGCTCTCATCGGTGACCGCGATGGCCGGCATGCCCGCCCCGGCGGTCGCCTCGATGAGCTCGGGCACGCGCACCACGCTGTCGATCAGCGAGTACTCGGTGTGCAGGCGAAGATGGACGAAATGATGCAATGACTGGGTCACGAACCACGCTCCAGCGCCGCTCTCACCGGAGCGAAGGACAGGCGGTGCTGCGGCGAGGGGCCGAGGCGGCGCAGCGCCCCAAGGTGCGCGGCGGTGCCATACCCCTTGTGCACGGCGAATCCATATCCCGGGTGGCTCGCATCGAGCGCCCTCATCAGCGCATCACGATGCACCTTCGCGAGAATCGATGCGGCGCTGATCGCCGGCACCGTCGCATCGCCCCGTACGACGGTCTCGATGCAGCAGGACGGGTCATCGAGGCGCGGCGCGCGATTGCCGTCGACCTGCACACGCGCCGGCCGCACGGCGAGGCAGAGCACGGCGCGGCTCATGGCAAGCAGCGTCGCCTGCAGGATGTTGAGCGCGTCGATCTCCTCGCGCTCGGCCAAGGCGACCGACCATGC
>DAIDIX010000380.1 GCA_027451645.1 Candidatus Dormiibacterota bacterium
CTGCTTGGCCTTCCGTCGCGACGCGGGTAGACTGGTACATGTAGGTTCCTCCTCATAAGGAATCTGCCGGGTCCCCGGAGGTTCCAGCCTCGCGGGGGCCGCCTGTCTTTGGCGGACAATATCAGTATTGCAGGCAGTCGCGACAGGAGCCTGTCGCTAGGACAATCGTTCGAATACTGCATTCGCACGGACGCCCGCCGGAGACCATTGATGCCCGCCGAAACCCAGTTCCGTTGCTGTCACGGTTGCTGTCAAGATGCTGGAGCACGTGAACCGCAATGGGAAATCTGAATTCAGAATGATGGTCCCAGGGGGTGGACTCGAACCATCGATACACGGTTTTACAGACCGTTGCCTTAACCAGCTTGGCTACCCTGGGACATTCGCTGCGAGTATGTCTAGCATAGCAACATGCTGCAGCACGATAGCTGACGATCTGACAGTGGAGATATCGCTTCGCAGTGAAGCTTGGAACATGGTTGGGTTGAGGTTAGCCACGTTTCGAAATTGGGCACATTTCGCACCTACGATGCGAGCGTGCCT